>JBEIFN010000503.1:0-2469 GCA_040382435.1 Alphaproteobacteria bacterium | reverse complement strand
CGACACCGACCCCGCCGCGTCAGGCGACACACCCGGCGCCGACACGCCCGCCGACAGCCCGACCGAGACGCCCGAGTCGGCCGCTGACAGCCCCGTCGACACGCCCGACGAATCCCCGGCCGACACCCCGGCGCCTCCCGCCGTCCCGCTCCACATCGGCATCATCTCCGACCTCAACAGCAGCTACGGCAGCACGACCTACGCCACCGAGGTGCACCGGGCCGTGGACGCGCTCATCGCCGCCCCCCCTGACGTCGTCCTCATCCCCGGCGACATGGTCGCTGGGCAGCAATCCGGGCTCGACTACGCCGCGATGTGGGCGGGGTTTCACGCGGCGGTGACCGACCGGCTCACCGCGGCCGGGATCCCCGTGCTCCCGTCGCCAGGCAACCACGACGCGAGCGCGTACAGCGGCTACAGCGCCGAACGTGCGGCCTACACCACGGCCTGGGCCGGTCGGCTGCCCAACCTCCCTGCGGTGGACGTCACCAACTGGCCATTCCGCCACGCCTGGCGCGTCGACGACGTCCTACTCGTGGCCTTGGACGACACCAAGGTCGGTCCCATCGACGCGGCGCAGCGCACATGGCTCGAAGGCCTGTTGGCGCCAGCTGCGCGCGGCAAGGTCGTGTTTGGCCATGTGCCCCTGCACCCGTTCACCGTCGGGCGCGAGACCGAAGTCCTCGCCGACGCGGCCCTGGAGACCGTGATGCGCGACGGGGGCACCGACGTCTTTGTCAGCGGGCACCACCACGGGTGGTATCCGGGTTGGCACGACGGCCTGCGCGTCGCCTCGATGCCGTGCCTCGGCAGCGGCTCGCGCGCGCTGGTCGGCACCTCGACGACGGCCCCGAAGGCGCTGGTGCGCCTGACGATCGGCAGCCAAGGCGGCATCGACCACCTCGAGGCGTACGAGGGCACCACGATGAGCGCGCAGATCCCTCGCGCGAGCCTCCCGACCCAGCTCAGCTACGGCGGCGTCACCGTGGTCCGCGAGGACCTCGGGCCCTGAGCGGCGTCAGCCGACGAGGACCTGAAACGTCAGCGACTTGAGGTAGCGGCTCTCGGGCACGCCGGGGAGGACGGGGTGGTCCATGGCTTGCTCCCCGCGACGGATCAGCTTGAGCGACCGGCCCGCTTGACGCGCGCCCGCGGCGACCGCCTCGAGGAACCGGTCCTCTTGCACGTGCCACGAGCACGACGAGGTGAACAGGAAGCCGCCGTGATCGACGAGCGCTGCCCCGAGCGCGTTGATCTCCTGATAGCCCTTGAGCGCGCTGTTCGCGGCCTTGCGCTGCTTGGCAAACGCAGGCGGATCGAGGACAACCGCGCCAAAGCGCTCCCCGGCGGAGACCATCCGCTGCAGCGTCTCGCGCCCTTCTCCGGCGATCGCCGTGACGCGATCGGCCACGCCGTTGAGCGCAGCGTTGTGCGACGTACGAGCTGCATTTCCGGCGTCCGCGTCCACCGTGACGGCTGCTGTGGCCCCCGCCGCGAGCGCGTGCAGTGCCCAACCTCCGGTGTTCGCGTACACGTCGAGCACCCGCTTGCCGGCACAGAGCGGGGCGGCGGCGACCTTGTTGTCGGCTTGGTCGAAGAAATGCCCGGTCTTTTGGCCGCCCAGCAAGGGCACGGCGAACCGTACACCCAGCTCGTCGATCTCGACCGCGTCAGGGACCTCACCCCACCACACCTCGCGTCCCTGCGGCAGACCTTCGAGGTTGCGGACCGCGGCGTCATTGCGCAACACGGCGGCGGAAGGCGCAAAAACCTGCTCGATCGCGGTGCGGAGCGCGTCCTTGCGGACCTCCATGCCGAGCGTGGTGATCTGCACGGCCAACACGTCGCCAAACCGATCGATCACGAGGCCGGGCAAGCCGTCGGCTTCGCCGAACACCAAGCGGCAGCTCTGCCGACCCGGGTAGCAAGCGGCGCGCAGCGCGAGCGCCTCACGGAGGCGGTCCGCGTAAAACCAAGGACTGTCGATGTCTTCCTTGCGACGCTTGCTCAGCAACCGCACGGCGATCAGGCTCGCGGGGTTGCCGTACCCCCGACCGAGGAACTTGCCCTTGGCGTCCAGGACGTCGACGACGCCCCCGGGCGGGATCGCGCGGACGTCGCCGTCGATCTCGTTGGAGAATACCCACGGGTGGCCCGCGAGGACGCGGGTGTCGTGGCGGGGCTTGAGGCGAAGCGCGATGGGGTCGGTCATGCCGAGCGGCTAGCCCGAACCTCGCCAGCGCGCACCGGCGGGCGCGTTCAACGGTCGATCAGGCCCTGACGCCGCAGCAACTCCGCCAAGATATGGGCTTGGTACCAAGCGTCGTAGACCGCGTTGTGCACCTTGCCCACCTCGACCGGCGGCAGGCTGAGGCGCTCGGCGAGCGTCTCCTTGTTCGTGTCGATCCAGTGCAGGCCGAGCACGCCCATCGCGAGGGCCTTCGTGCACAACCCGTTGTAGCCAAACGG
>JBEIFN010000502.1:0-2477 GCA_040382435.1 Alphaproteobacteria bacterium | reverse complement strand
CAGCTCGGTGCGCACCAGCTCGTGGAGCCGCTCGGCGAACGCCTCGGCGAGCCGGTCGGCGAGGGCCTTGGCGAGGATCGCCGTGTAGTCATCGTGCTCGGCCTCGAACGCGCGGGCGAGCTCGTCAGCACCGAATCCTGCGGTGACGCAGAACGCGCCCACCCAATCGACACCGTCGGCTGCGGGCGTGAGGTAGTCCGCGAGCGAGAGGTTGGGGCCGGTACCGCGCTTGTCGTTCTGCTGCCGAAGCTGCGGCACGCGCGCGCGCTCCGACGTCCGCGACGCGTCCTGCCAGACGACGATGTCGTCACCGTCGCAGTTTGCCGGGAACAACCCCCACACGGCACGCGCCTGGAACAGCTTCTCGCGGACGATGCGGTCGAGCAGCGCGCGCGCGTCGTCGTAGAGCTGACGGGCCTGCGCACCGACGGTCGCGTCGTCGAGGATGCGCGGGAAGCTCCCTGCGAGGTCCCACGACTGGAAGAACGGGGTCCAGTCGATGAATGGCACGAGGTCGGCGAGGTCGTGGTCAACGGTGCGGTGAACGCCGGGGGAGGCCGGTGCGGGTGAGCCACCTTGCAGCACGAGGCGGTTCTGGACCGCGTCCGGGTAGGAGATGTGCCGTCCGGCGGTGTCACGCGCGAGCCGAGCGAGGCGGGTCACCTCGTAGTCGGCGGCGATGTCGCGCACGTACTCGTCGCGATGGGTGTCGGAGAGCAGCCGGCTGACGACGCCGACCGCGCGGCTGGCGTCGGCGACGTAGACCACCGGCGCGCCCGCGACCGGGTTGATCTTCACGGCGGTGTGGACCTTGCTCGTCGTCGCCCCACCGATGAGCAGCGGCTTGTGCAACCCCTGGCGCTTCATCTCGGCGGCCACCGTGACCATCTCGTCGAGCGAGGGCGTGATCAGGCCGGACAAGCCGACGATGTCGGCGTCGCAGGCACGCGCCTCGTCGAGGATCTTCTGCATCGGCACCATGACGCCGAGGTCGACGATCTCGTAGCCGTTGCACGCGAGCACCACGCCGACGATGTTCTTGCCGATGTCGTGGACGTCGCCCTTGACGGTGGCAAGGAGGATCCGGCCCTTTCCGCGGGTGTCTGCCTTGGCCGCCTTCTCCGCCTCAAGGAAGGGGACCAGCCAAGCGACCGCCTTCTTCATGACGCGCGCCGACTTGACGACCTGGGGGAGGAACATCTTTCCGGCGCCGAACAGGTCGCCGACCGTGTTCATGCCGTCCATCAACGGGCCTTCGATGACGGCGAGCGGGGAGCCGAGGGCGAGGCGGGCCTCCTCGGTGTCGGCGTCGATGTGGTCGGTGAGGCCGTGCACCAAGGCGTGCGCGAGCCGTTCCGCCACCGGTAGGGTGCGCCACGCGTCGTCCTCGACGCGGTCCTTCTTGCTGCCGCGGAACCGCTCTGCCACGGCGAGCATCCGCTCGGTCGCGTCGGCGCGCCGGTTGAGGATGACGTCCTCGGCCGCCTCGCGCAGATCGGCGTCGAGGGCGTCGTAGACCGGCAGCTCGCCGGCGTTGACGATGCCCATGTCCATGCCCGCCCGGATCGCGTGGAACAGAAACACGCTGTGGATCGCCTCGCGGACGGCGTCGTTTCCGCGGAACGAGAACGAGACGTTGCTGACGCCGCCGCTGATCCGCGCGTGGGGGAGCGTCGCCTTGATCGTACGGACCGCGTCGATGAACGCGACGCCGTACGTGTCGTGCTCTTCGATGCCCGTCGCGAGGGCGAAGATGTTGGGATCGAAGATGATGTCCTGCGGCGGAAAGCCGACCTCATCGACGAGAATCCGGTAGGCGCGGGTGCAGATCGCGACCTTGCGCTCGTAGGTGTCGGCTTGGCCTTGCTCGTCGAACGCCATCACGATGACGGCGGCGCCGTAGCGAAGGATCGTCGTCGCTTGCGCCCGAAACGATGCCTCGCCCTCCTTGAGGCTGATGCTGTTCACGATGCCCTTGCCTTGAAGGCACTTCAACCCCGCCTCAAGGACCTCCCACTTGCTGCTGTCCAGCACGACGGGGACGCGTGCGATGTCGGGTTCAGAGGCGATCAAGTTGAGGAACTGCGTCATCGCGCCGACGGCGTCGAGCAGGCCTTCATCCATGTTGATGTCGATCAACTGCGCGCCGTTCGCGACTTGCTCGCGGGCGACGCTGAGGGCCTCTTCGTAGTGGCCGTCGGCGATCAGGCGGCGAAACTTCCGGCTGCCGGTGACGTTGGTGCGCTCCCCGATGTTGGCGAAGAAGCTGCCGTCTTGCAGCGTGAAGGGCTCAAGGCCCGACAGGCGTAGCGCGGGCGGGATCGCCGGGATGGGACGCGGAGACACGCCCCGGACCGCCTCGGCGAACGCCTGGATGTGGTCGGGCGAGGTGCCGCAGCAGCCGCCCACCATGTTGACGAGCCCCGCCTCGGCGAACTCCCGGAGGATCGCGCCCATCTGCTCCGGGGTCTCGTCGT
>JBEIFN010000501.1:0-2491 GCA_040382435.1 Alphaproteobacteria bacterium | reverse complement strand
GCCGTCTCCGTGCCCTGCGGCTGAAACAGTGGGCTCGGAGCTCGACGATTTATCGCCGACTTCGAGCCCTGCGGATGCGGCGGGACACCTCGTGGTCAATCTCCAACTCGCCCGGTGGCTGGTGGCGCCGCTCGCTTCAACTTGCGGCCCATCTCCCGCCACGATGGTTCGACAGCCTCGGTCTCGCGCGGCTGTCGACGTAGCCTCAACGGTCCGAACCGCCGGATGCGGACCCGCTTGTCCGGTGGTGTGGCAGGGGCCGACCCGGGAACGCCCGGGTCGCCCCTATGCCGATCCCGGGGTGAGCCGCGGATCCCGCGCACCGACAGGGCGGCGAACCCCGGAGTTTTTGAGAGGATCCCGAGGGCCGATGGCCGTGGGGTGGGCCTCTCGTCGCTCGCGCTGGGCCCCCCTCAAATCGAACTGCACCCCCTTCGGAGGCTGTCGCACGCGGAGATGGCCCTCTGCCTGCAGAAGCGCGGCCGAGCTGGGAACGCGACATCCCGAGCGTCGCCCGCACGAATTTCGGCTCCGTCGCGCGTCTGACGGATGTTCCCCCCGTGAGCGCGCAGACGTCCCCGCAAATCCCTCGGTGTCTCCCGGGCGATGGTGAGTTACAGCGCGGGACCTCCTAGAGACAACAACGGGGCGGGCAGGGTCGGCAGTACGTCGAGCAGTTCCCGCTGGGGAGCGTCCCAGCGGGTTGGCAGGCGACACAGCCCGTGGGTGGGGGCCCCAAGGGAGACCAGTCGGACCCCGTCGAGACGGTCGAGGGCCTCGGCCACCGTGATCCCAAGCGGCTTCACCCGGCGCTCCAGCGCACGCGTCAGCTTGAGCGCCAGCATCGCCACCAGCGCGTGCCCGCGCGTACGACCCGCCTTCCGCAGGAAGATCGGCCGTAGCTCCAGCAGACCCGTCTTCAGCGTGCGGAAGTCGCGCTCGACTCGTTGCAGGTCGCCGTACCGATCCCAGAGCGACTGCGCCGACGCCGCGGCCGTCGGCACGTCGCTCATCACAACGTAGCAGCCGTCCAACGCCTCCACCTGCGCCTGCCGCGCGGCGTCGACCATCAGCTCCACGCGGCGATCCTCGAGCGTCGCGCGCACGAAGGTTCCGAGCTTGTACGTGCCCAGCCACCGTTCGGCCTGTCGCAGCGACACGTCCGCCTTGGCGCGCGGGTGCGCCGCGACGTAGGCGCTGCGCAGGTCGACCTTGGCCTGCACGCGCGCGAGTTGGTCCGCCCGTCGCGCACGGTGGCGCGCCATCGTCGCCGCGATGCGCCGGTAGACGTAGCGGACGCCGTCCGCGGCGACGACCTCGGCGACCGCATCGGTGAAGTCCTCCAGCCGCAGCGTCCCCTCGCGCAGGTGGCGCCGCAGCTCCGGGTCGGTGAGCGCCGTGACGTAGCGAAAGCCCTTGGCCGAAAGCAGCTCACGCTCGGGGCCCTTGAGCATCCCGCGGTCGCCCACGAGCACCACCGCGGCGCCCCCGAATGCCGCCGCCAGGGTCTGCACCACGTCGGCGACGGTCGTCGGGTCGGCACGGTTGCCCTCGTAGACGTGGACGCTCAGCGGCTCACCCTGCGCATCCGTCAGCAGCCCCACGACGACCTGTTTCTTGAAGCGCTTGCCGTCGCGGTTGTAGCCCGGCGCCGCGAGCTCGTTGTGCTGCCCCTCCAGGTACGACGAGGTGACGTCGTAGAGGAACACCAGCCCCTTGGGCTTCTTCGGCCCCAGCGCGCGTTCGATGCGCGACTGCTCGTCGGCCAGCCAGTCCAGGGCGCCGTACAGGTCATCCTCGTCCAGTCGCTCCAGCCCCAGGACCGGTGCGGTCGCCTGGGTGCCGGCCCAGCGCACGGCCGATCGTCGCGACCCGCGGTGCAACACGCGCGCGAGCACCAGGAAGAGTGCGAGACGCCCCTGTCGCGAGGTGCCCAGAACGCGCTCGATGCCGCACTCGCGCGCGACCGCGAGCATCGCCGCCAGCGGGCCATAGGCCGGACCGATGACGGGCTCCGGCGCCTCGGTCGGCTCGAACCGTGTGCCCTCGCGCTCGGCCTGGCAGTAACGCTCGATCAGCGCGACCAGGTCCGCCGGGAGCTTGGAGAGGTTGGCCAGCGTGCGGTGCACAACGCGGGTGCGGGCGGGCGCGTCGGCACGGGGACGACCGACCCCTCGCTTGGCCGGGACCCGCTCCCCCTGCACCAACAGCACGGCCCCGTACTGACGGTCGCCCTGAACGCTGCGGGTGCGCTTGATGAACACGCCCTGACGAGAGCTCCGGCCGCGCCGCGTGTCAAGCAAAATATCGCCAGTCTAGTGACAACAACCAGATCGCACTCAAACGTCTGTGAACAATTAGAATCAGCTCAGAAAAACCCCCGCCAGAGGGGGAACATCCGTCAGAGCTCGTGCTTGCGAATGAGCCGGTGCACGTAGGTGCGGTCGAGCCCTGAGGCCGTCGCCACCGCGGAGACGTTGCCGTCGTGGCG
>JBEIFN010000500.1:0-2500 GCA_040382435.1 Alphaproteobacteria bacterium | reverse complement strand
GTCGTCGCCGCCCATGTTCGCCGTCAGGCCCACCTTGGGGCGTCCGGGAATCTGGTACGTGCCTGCGAGTCCCTTCATCTGGCGGTAGATCTCGAGGATCTGCTTGACGCCGGTGGCGCCCACGGGGTGGCCGAAGCCGACGAGCCCACCGCCGGTGTTGATCGGCAGGGTTCCTTCGATCGCGGTGTCGCCGTTGCGGACGCGGGCGGCGGCCTGGCCGGGGGCCGCGAAGCCCAGCGCTTCCATCATCAGCAACTCGGTGACCGTGAAGCAGTCGTGCACCTCGGCGACGCCGACGTCGTTTGGCGTGACGCCCGCGCGGGCGTAGGCGCGGTCGGCCGCGGCCTTCGTCGTCGGCATGCTCGTCAGGTCGCCGTCGACGTACAGGTCGCCGGTGGCGACCTCGAGCGCGAGGACCTCGATCGCGTCGGCAGGGGTCTTGCCCAGTTGCAACAAGCCTTGCTCGGAGACGACGACCAACGCCGCGCCGCCGTCGGAGACCTGGGAGCAGTCCGACATCTTCAGCCAAGGCGAGAGGTCGGCGTTGCCGAGGAAGCACGGGTTCGCGTCGTTGGCGGAGGCCGCGACGTCGAGGCTCATCGTGACGGCCTTCATGTGGGCGAGCGGGTTGCGGTTGGCGTTGGCGTACGCCTTGACGGCGACGTGCCCGATGTCTTCCTCGGTGACGCCGAACGCCTCGCGGTAGGCGCGCGTGCGTGCGGCGAACAGGGCGGGGAAGGTGAAGTCGTCGATCGGGCGTTGGCGGCGGTAGTGCGACGCGCGGGCGAGATAGTCGCCGCCCTGACGGGCTGGTGCCGTGGTCTGCACCTCGGCCCCGACGACCAGCAGGACATCGCTCCCGGCTTGGATCGACTCGACGGCCGAGGCGAACGCGAGGCCACCGGAGGCACAGGCCCCTTCGACGCGCATCGAGGGCTTGAAGCGGAGGTCGGGATGGGCGCCGACGACGGCGGCCCCGAGGTGCCCCTGCTGGTTGAACAGCTCACCCACGAAGTTGCCGATCCACGCTTTCTCGATGGCGGCCGCGGGCACCCCGGTGGCTTCGAGCGCGCCGAGCACGGCGGTGGTGATCGTCTCTTCGAGCGTGGGGTTGTCACGCTTGCCGAAGTCTGGGTGCTTGGGCCAGATGAAGTCCGGGTGCTTCTTGCCGATGAACGGGGTGATGTGGCCCCCGAGGACGAAGGCGCGACGACGCAACGACATGGGATTCTCCGACAGTCAGGGCGGTCCGCTAGCCGGTCTGGGGGTTCGCGGCACGGGGGCGGACGTCGCGCCGAGCGCTTCGAGCCGCTCGAACTGCGCGGCGATCACCGGGTTGATCAACGCCGCGTCGGTGATCCGCGCGATCAGGGCGCTTCCAGCCTGTTCGAGCTGCAGCAGCGGCGTGGTCGTCGCCCCGGCGCGGAAGGCCCGCAACGCTGTCGCGTGTCGGTCGGCGGCATCGGCGAGCGCGGCGGCGTCGCGGTGCGGGGCCCGCCCGAGCTCCCGGCGGATCGTCGTCCAGATCACGCCCTGCTCCCCAGCCCGCAGCGCCTCGGCGCTCTCGATCCGGTCGGTCGCCGTCGGGGGGTCGGCCGGAAGCGATGCGGGCGGTGGCAGGGCGTGGGCGGCTTCGGCGAGTTCTGCGCGGAGGCGGTCGCCCTCGGCGGGTCGCCAGAACCAAACGCCGAGCGCGGCGCCGGCCAACGCGGCGATGAGGATGGGCAAACCGGCGCGCAAACCTGCCTCCGTCGACGCGATGTGTAGCCCGTGCGCGGTCCAGCGCCGCCAGATCCTCGCGTCGACGTGCAAACACGCACGCCAAAGTCGGCGTTTCGATCGGGCTTTGGATCGGCGTCGATCCTCGCGCTTGCGCCGATCAATCGCTCCGTTAGACTCGGCGCGCGGGGCAAGGGCTTCGCATGGGGTGGGGATGCGCGTACGAACGTCCGACGGCGGTCAGGCTCGCCCGGTGGTCTTGTGAGGCCGCTCCTCAAGTGGGCCGGTGGCAAGAGCAAGCTCGCTGGACAGATCAGCGGCGCGTTCGGTGGCCGCTGCCGTGGGCGTTGGATCGAGCCGTTCATCGGGTCGGCCTCGGTGTTCCTGTACCGGCGCGCCAAGGGCGAGATCGGCGACGCCTTGCTCGCAGACGTCAACCCCAAGCTCGTCGCCATGCACGTCGCGGTGCGTGACGAAGTGGACGACGTGATCACCGAGCTGGCGCGCCTGCCGGTGGCTTCGGGGTGGGAGTCGGTCTACGCAGCGGTCCGCGATGACTTCAACGACGGCCCGTGGGTTGGTCCGCGGCACGCCGCAAGATTCCTTTGGTTGAACCGTGCAGGGTTCAACGGGCTGTATCGAGAGAATCGGCGAGGCCACTTCAACGTGCCGGTCGGTCGGTACGCCACGCTCGCCCCTCCGACGCCGGCGCATCTGCGGGAGGTCTCGGGTCTGCTTCAGGGGACGGAGATCGTCTGTTCCGGGTTCGCCGACGTGATGC
>JBEIFN010000499.1:0-2509 GCA_040382435.1 Alphaproteobacteria bacterium | reverse complement strand
GTTGTGCGTCGCGATCAGCGTCCACGCGAGCGGCTCCTCCGCGCGCACGAGGTGGTGCAGGAACGCCCGGCTGTGGCGCTTGCAGACGTCGCACGCGCAGCGCGCATCGACCGGGACGTCGGCGCGCGCGTACACCCCGCGCCGGAGGTCGACCCGCCCCTGCGAGGAGACCGCTAGGCCGTGTCGCGCGACGGCGTTGGGCCAGATGCAGTCGAACAGATCGACGCCACGCTGGATCGCTTCAAGCAGGTCGCCTGGTGAGCCGAGGCCCATCAGGTAGCGTGGACGGTCGGGCGGAAGCAGCGGCACCACTGCGTCGAGCTGCGCCTCTCGAACCGCGGCGGACTCGCCCACCGCCAACCCCCCAATGCCAAACCCGTCCACCGGACGCTGGGCGATGAACGCGGCGCTCTGCACGCGCAGGTCGAGGTGGACACCGCCTTGGACGATGCCGAACATGCGGGCGTCCCCCGATCGACGCTCGCCGAGCGCGCGGTCGAGCCACCGGTGGGTGCGGTGCATCGCGGCGGCGGCCTCGGCCTGCCCCGCCGTATGGGGGACGCAGTGGTCGAGCACCATCGCGACATCGCTGCGGATCGACCGCTGCGCGGCCACCACCGACTCGGGCGTCAACCGGATCCGGCTACCGGAGCGGGGATCGGTCAGGGTCATGCCGTCGTCGTCCACCGAGGCGGAGGTGCCGAGCGAGAACGCCTGAAACCCGCCCGAGTCGGTCAACACGCCACCGGGCCATGCCATCAGGCGCGCGAGGCCGCCGAGCGCGGCGAGCGCGGCGAGGCCGGGCCGCTGCATCAGATGCCACGGGGTCGCGAGCAGCAGGGTCGCGCCGGCGTCCTGCAGATCGCGCGTCGCCAGCCCGCGGACCGCCCCGCGCGTGGCGACAGGCATAAACTGTGGGGTTTCGACGAGCACCGTACCAAGTTCGAGCGCGCCACGCCGCGCCCCCGTCCCCGTTGCCTCGGCCCAAGTCCAAGCGGATGCACCGTTCATGGCGACGGAGATAGCGCATCCTCGGCGTCGGCGCGGATCCAGGCGATCCGCGCCCGCAGGTCTTCGACGCCCGCCAGCCACGCCTCGACCGTCGGGTTGCGAGGATCGGCCTCGTACTGGGCGCGGACGAGCGGCGTCAGCAGCGTCACCTGGGCGTCGATCCAGTCCGAGACCGCCGCTTCAGAGAGCGGTCCCGCCCAGAGCGCCTCGGACTCGGCCCGCACCCGCCCCCGCCAGCCGCACGCGAACGCGCCGATGAGGGGGTCGCACGCGCACGGCACTTGAGGCCAAGCGCCGGCGTTCGCGACACGCTTGCTGCAGTCACCGTCGGTGTCGTCCCAGCGTGGTGCGATCCTCGAAAACGCGTCGCCCGAACCGGCCCAGTCCGTGTCGACGGCGAAGGCGCGGTCGAGATCCCAAGGGATCAACCACCACCGTGCGTCGGCCGCTTCCTCGTAGACGTAGACGTTGTGGCTGCCGCCTGGACCGCCCAGCGCGTAAAAGTGCAACGGCCCATCATCATGCCGAAGGGCGCGATCGGCCGCGATGTAGCGGGCGACGTGGTCGATCGACAGGCCACGCGCGACGACCGCCGCGCGCGCATCGGCGTCCTCGACCTCTGCGGCGTCCGCGAGCTCGTCCGCAAAAGCGACCAAGCGCGAGACGTCCGGCCCTTCATCCTCGTTGGTTTCGAGCGCGGCGAGCGCGCGCGCGGCGTCGACGGGCACCGTGACCCCCCGGCGGTAGGCGGGCCAGAGGTCCTTGTACAGGTTGCCCTCACCGTCGGAGAAGTGGCTCCGCGTGAACCGGCCGTCGACGTCCTCCACGGCGAGGAAGACGCCCTGAAGCTCGCGGTTGACCCGAACACGCACATAGGCCGTGCGCGACGCCGGCACGCCCGCTTCGCGAAAGACGCGGTAGCCGAGGTGCTCGCGCAGCATCGACGGGTCGGTGTGCAGGGCGTGAAGCAGCAGCTTGCGCATCCCGAACAGCGTCTGCTCCGGCTCGATCTCGTTGAGGCTCACCTTGTAGCTGAGCTTGGGACAGGTCTTGCTGCCCGACAGGTTGAAGGGATCGGCCTCGGTCGACGTGGAGACGCAGCCGATGAACGCCCCGACGCTCCCTTTGTAGCGGAGGCCCACCGGCCCCACGACAGCGCCATCCACCGAGAGCTGGGCAGGGACGTACTGCTCGGCCGCTGGGGCGGCGTCGAGGACGCCGAGAGCGACCGGGTCGAGGTCGAGGTCGATCGTGCGCACCTCGGGTGCACCGAAGAACATGGCGGCACCGTCTGTGGGTGCGGCGACCATTCGACCCGCCGGATCGGTCGTTCCGACGGGCAAAGGCGCTTCGAGCTCCGGACACGCCCGCGACGGAGCGCAGCCCGCCCAAGCGACAACGCCCCCCCACAGCCAGGCGCGGACCATCGAACCTCCACGCGTTTGCGTAACGTCCAGCACCTTGCTCGACGACAACCTGACCATGTAGTAAGTCAGGC
>JBEIFN010000498.1:0-2513 GCA_040382435.1 Alphaproteobacteria bacterium | reverse complement strand
GCCTACGGCTGGTTGCGCCGCACCCGCTCGAGCGACCGCGCCATCGGTCCGAGCGCGCCCCTGACCCCCGACGAGGGTGGCTACGACGCCGCCACCGGGCGCAACGGCGTCGCGTAAGACGCACCGACGCCAGCGCCCGCGGTTCGGGGTACAACCCTGCTGAGGTACGCCGTGCCCCCGCTCCCGTCGCCTAGCGCTACCCCCCCGAACGCCGCCGCGCCCACCCCGCCGCGGTGGGGTTGGCGTGAGGCCGCGGTGCTGTTCGTCGCGTACTTCGCGGCCGCTTGGATCGGCCGCGCAGCCGCCGACTTCGACACGTCGACCAGCCTGCTGTGGCCCGCGTCCGGCATCAGTCTGGCGGCGATGCACCGCTACGGCACCCGGACCTGGCGCGTCCTTTGGGCGGCGGCGTTCCTCCAGGCGATCCCCACCTCCGTCCAGCGAGGCTTCGACCTCGACACGTCGCTCGCTGCCGCCGCGCTGGTCGCGATGGCCGACACCCTTGGCCCCCTCACAGCGGTCCAGCTCATCCGCCGCCGCACGTTTGACACCGCACACCCCACCTTCGCCGAGTACCTCCGGCTGTACGTGGCAGGTCTGGTCGAGGGCTGGGTTTCGGGCAGCCTCGGCGCCGCAGCGTTGGTGGTGATCGGCGTCCTCCCCCGCGATGTGGCCATGCAGACGTGGGTCGGCTGGGTCGTCGGCGACACGATGGGGGTGGTCGCGCTGACCCCGCTGTTGCTGACGTACCGCCGCGGCACCCCGATCCCCTGGCGCGAGGCGGCCCTGCCGATGCTCGTCAGCGCATCGGTCGCGCTCGCCGTCGGCTTCGACCCGCTCGGGCTCGAAAGGTACATGCCGACGGCCTTCCTCGCAATCGTTCCGCTGATCTGGCTCGGGGTTCGGAGCGGTCCACGCGCCGTGAGCCTCGGCTATCTCGTCGTCTCCATCATCCTCGTCGTCACCACGGCGCGTGGCTACGGTCCGCTCGCGCACCGCGAGGATCCGTTCATCGCGTTGACGGCCTTCCTCCTCATCACCTCGGGCCTCGGCTACTACGCAGGGACGCTCGCGGCGATCGCACGGACGCAGCTGGATGACGCCGTGCGGACCGGTGAGCGCGTCCGACGCTTGGTCGCCGACTTGCCCTCCGGCGCGGTGTTGATCGCCGACGGCGTCGCCGAGCTCAACGTCGCCGCCCAGCAGATGTTTGGGCTCATCGACCGCAACCTGCTCAACGTCAGCGAGCTGCTCGGCGTGGTCGGCCTCAAGCCCGACTCCGACGTCTTCTCCTTGCCGCCCGCGCTCCGTGACGAGCCCGAGGGGCGACGCGGACGACGCCACGTCGTTCGACGGCTCTCGTTGCCTTGGTCGGACGGCGGGATGCGCGTGTTCGAGATGCTGGGGGCGGCGGCCGACGCCGGCGACATGTGGTTGGTCTACGACATCACCGAGCGCGCCGCCGCCGAGGACCGGTTCCGGGTGCTCTTCGAACAGTCTGCCGACGCCCAGCTCCTGCTCGACCACGACGCGATCGAGGACGCCAACCCCGCCGCTCGCCAACTGCTCGGTTTGGAGCGGCAGGAGGCGTTGACCCACCGCACGCTGTCCGACTTCGACCTCGCGCCCGCCGACTCGACCGCCGAGCGCGTCCGGGAGGCGATGCGCCTGCGCATCGAGCGCGCCCAGCGGGAGCGGGTCTACCGGTTCGAGTGGCAGGTGCACAACCGCCGCAGCGGCGCCGTTCCCGTCGAGGTCACGTTCTCCAGCGTCCGCATCGGTACGCGCCAACGGACGTTGGTGACGCTGCGCGATCTCACCCAGCGCAAGCGCGTCGAGGACGAGCTCCGCCGGGCGCGCGACGCCGCCGAGGCCGGCAACCGCGCCAAGTCCGACTTCCTCGCGACGATGAGCCATGAGATCCGCACGCCGCTCAACGGGATCATCGGTCTCATTCAGATCCTACAGGCGACACCGCTGCTGCCCGACCAGCGCGGACACCTCAAGACGCAGCAGATCTGCGCCGAGTCCCTGCTCTCGCTGCTCAACGACATCCTCGACTTCAGCAAGCTCGAAGCTGGCCGAATGACGGTCGAGCGCCTCGCGACACCGCCGACGCTCCCCGCGGACGAGGTGGTGCGAATGCTCACCCCGCGCGCGCGCGAGCGCGGCCTCGCGCTCACCGCCACGGCCCTGCCCGACGTCCCCGACGCCGTCACGCTCGACGCCACGCTGACGCGCCAGATCCTGCTCAACATCGTGGGCAACGCCGTCAAATTCACCGAAGAGGGTTCGGTCACGGTCACGGTCTCCTGGGAGGCCTCAGGCTGGCTCCACTATCAGGTCCGCGACACTGGCATCGGCATGGATGAAGCCACAATCGAGCGTGTGTTTCAGCCGTTCGTGCAGGCCGATAGCAGCACGACCCGTCGCTACGGCGGCACAGGCCTCGGGCTCGCGATCAGCCGCCGCCTCGCCGAGCTGCTCGGTGGACGCCTCTCGATCCGGTCGCG
>JBEIFN010000497.1:0-2516 GCA_040382435.1 Alphaproteobacteria bacterium | reverse complement strand
CTTGCGCGACAGCTCTTCGGGCGTCAGACACCGCGCGAGACCGGCCGCCGCGAGGACGCCGTCCGAGGCGCCCGCGTCGCCGTCGGCGCGGAACCATGACGATCGGACGATCGCGCGGATCACGTCGCGCAGCTCGTAGCCGCCCGTGCGGAAGTCAGCGGCGACGGCGTCGATGAAGGCGTCCTGCCGAGCGAGCGCCTCGCGACCGCTCTCGTCGCTGCCGGCGCGTGCGACGCTCTGAAGCGTTTGTCCGGTGATGAGCGTCAACATGTTCTGCACGGTGGCCAGAGAGAACCTCGGATCTTGCACCGCGCGTTCGGCGAGCCAAGGCATCGCGCGCCCCCGCTCCGCCGCGGGGAACGCCTCACCCGCCCAGCCCGGTGGCGTCATGTCGGCGTACCAGCCTTGCTCGGGCGGTACGTAATGGCCGTCTTCGTCGAAGTCCTGGAACAAGCCAGCGACGGGGTCGAGCGTGGCGTGACAGACGGTGCACTGCGGGTCGTTGAGCGTCGGGTTGTGGACGCTTGACGTCGTTGGGTCGATTGGGCGCTCGGCGAACGCGAGCACATCCGTCGCGAGGAAGGTTTTGAGGAACTTCCACGCGCGGTGGCGGTTGCGGTTCGTCTCGGTCGTCGGGAACCGGTTGTAGAAGGCCGGCGTAGACAGCAAGCCCGCATGGGGCCAGCCGGGTAGGCGTGCCTCTCGGAACCTGAGCGTTGCTGGGTCTTGGACGTCGGGGAGCGCGGTGCCGCCCACGCTGTACGCGTTCGCGCTGTAGTCGTTGACGACGGTGTAGTCGGCGGTCAGCACCTCGGTGAACGGCCGGTGCTCTCGGAGGACGTGAGCGATGAGTTGTAGCGGCTCTCGCGCGATCGCTTCGTGGGTTCTCGCGTAGTAAGCGTCGTATTGCCCCGTGGCGCGGCCGGCTTCGTACCAGTAGACCGTGGGGAACACGTCGTCGTCGACGATGCCGATGCCGTCGCGGTTGCGAAGGTAGCGGTCGGTCAACAGGACGTCGTTGAACAGCTCCATGACGCGCGTGTAGAACGCCTCCTCGTTCATGAGGCCGTCGAGCGCGACGTCCATCGCGGGCAGGCCGCCCGCCTCGATGGCGGCGACTTCGGCGTCGAGCGGGAGGCGTCCGGCGAGCAGGATCGCGGCCTTGCGAAACGTCTGGAGCGGGGAGAGCAGCACGAGATCGTCGGGCGCGGTCAACGTCTCCGCTGGGGGACACGCCACGGGTGCATCGACCCGGGCGACGAAGGCCTTGAGGAGCGCGTAGGCGGCGTCGTCCTCCTGGAGCACTGCGCCGCCGCCGTGGCCCTCCTCGCCGAGAGGCTTGAGCAACAACAGGCTCGTACCGTCGCGTTGGAGGCCCGCGAGGTCGGTGAGCATGTCTTGGTCGACGTCGAGATGGTCGGGACGCGCCGGGCTCGCGAGCACGAGCGCCGAGTCCCGAGCGAGGCCGTCGATGGCGTGACAGGCGATGCACCGTGCGCCGAAGACGTCGGGCCAAACCTGCTCACGGAAGAACGTTCGGTCGTCCACACACGCGGGATCGTCGGACGGGCCGGCCGTCGCTGTGTCGTCGCCGCTCGGGGTCGGGGGCGGCGGCCCTCCGCAAGCGATCAGCGCGATCAGCGGCAACAGGCGGTGCATCGGTGCTCCCTGTGACGGACGGCCGCAAAGCGCGGTACCGCCACGTCCGTAACGGCTGGGGGGCGCGGTGTCCGCAGGTTGTTGCCACCTTGTGGCTCGTCCCCGGCCGCGCGTGGGGATGCCCGCGCCTCGCTTGACCGATAGGGCGCTTTCGTCGTTGGATCGGAGGTCGGCATGGGCCGTTCGGGTTGGGGAGAGGGCTTCGCGTGCGCGGCGGCGGGCGCGGCGCTCCTCGCTGGCGTGCGTTGGGTGAGCAGCGCGGCGGGCGCGTCGGCGCTGCCCCCGGTCGTCGGAGCCGCGGTCGGCTTGGCGCTCGGCGGTGCCATCGGTTGGCGTTTCACGAGGCATCTGGGTGGGTTCGCGTGGATGCTGCCGTTCGCGAGCACGCTGGTCGGCATGCTCGCGGCCGACGTCGGTCGAGGCAGCGCAAGGATCGGGTCGACGATCGCGAGCGATGCACCGATGCCCGCGGGGGACTTCGCTGCGCTCCAGCCCGGCCTGGCGGCGGTCTACGGTCCGGTCGTGGGGGAGGAGCGATGGGTGGAGCCGGCGACCGCGTCGGGACTTCGCGGCTCCTCACGCCAGCGGGTCACGCAGTGTCTGTTGACGGCCCTGGGGCCCCTCGGCGACGGCGATCTGGTCTGGACCGCGTCGATCCGCCAACTGGACGTCCCCGACCTCGCGGCGAACGGTCCTCGCCTCTATGAACGGGCAGAGAACCTCGTCGACCACGAGAGCTGCGCCCGAGCCGTCGCCTCGCTCGACGTGGCGGCGCGTGCGGCCTTCGACGCGGCAGCAGGGAGACACTGGCTTGCGACCGACGATCCTGCCGAACGCACGGTGCTCAACGACACCGG
>JBEIFN010000496.1:0-2523 GCA_040382435.1 Alphaproteobacteria bacterium | reverse complement strand
CGTGTTCACCGACGAAGCGGGGCCGACGATGATCCCCGAGGCCACCTCCGAGATCGCGGCCTTGGCCGAGCAGGGCGTCGCCGTGGTGCCGATGCCCGTGCACGCCGACCCCCCCGCGAACGTCGAGGTGGCCTCGGCGACGTGGTCCGAGGGCCTCGAAGGCGGCGAGATCCGCTTCGTCGTGCGGAATTATGGAAGCGTCGACGTCGAGGTGAGCTGCGAGGCGCGACTCCCCGACGAGGCGGTCGTTCCCGTGTTCGTGACGGTGCCCGCCGGCGATGAGGCGCAAGCGCGGGCGACCGTGCCCAAGGGCGCCGCAGGCGGGATCGGTCGCGTCCACTGCGACGACGCCGCGCTGTCGGGCGACGACGACCGTTGGTTCCACGTGCCGCCTTCGGGTGCGGGCAAGGTGTGGGTGGTCGACGGCGATCCAGGGGATACGCCGATTCGGTCCGAGGTGTTCTTCCTCGAACGCGCGCTCGCGCCAGGCGTCGGTGGCGCCGTTGTCGAGGTCCTGACGCCGCCTGGGTTGGCCCGCCTCAACGTCGCGACCACCCCGATCGCCTTCCTCGCCAACGTTGGAGACCCCCGGCCGCACGCCGAGACGCTGCGTTCGTTCGTGCGCTCGGGCGGCACGCTCGTGATCAGCGGCGGCGACGCCGTGGTGGGGGAGCGGTGGGCGGAGGCGCTGGGCGAACTGATGCCGGCCGTCATTGGCGAACCGGTGGCTCTGGCCGATCTCGCGGAGTCGCCCGTGCCGATGGTTGCACCCGAGGCGTCGAACCGTCGCTTCGGGTCGATCGAGCCCGCGGCGCGCGCCGCGTTCGCGCGCATGGGGGCGTGGCGTTCGCTGGGGCTCGAAGGGGCGATGGACCGAGAGGGCGTCACGGTATGGCTGCGCTACGAGGGGGGCGCTCCCGCGCTCGTCGAGCGACGCGCGGGCGAAGGGAGCGTGCTGCTCTGGACGTCGACGTTCGATCTGGGCTGGTCGAATGCTCCTTTGCAGGCGTCGTTCCTTCCGTTCGTGCAGCGGATTCTGTCGTCCTGGGGGCGTGGCGTCGGGGATCATGCGGCGCGGCGCGAGGGCGAGGCCGGTCGCAGCCTGACGCTCACCGACGTCCCGACGGGCGCGCGTGTCCGCGACGCAGGCGGTACCGAAGCTGCGCTCGGCGCGGTGGACGCCGACGGCAGTGTTCGCTGGACGCCGTCGGCGCCAGGGGCCTTCACGGTGCTTGGGCCCGACGGTCGTGCTGTGGCGTTGGTGGCGGTGCAACCTTCGTCGGGTGAGGCCGATGTGCGACGTACGACATCGATCGTGGCCGCGGGTCAGTCGGCGTCGCCGGACTTGTACACCCGTGCGATGCCGCTCGGTGACGGGCTTGGCTGGGGCGCCTTGGTCGCGGCCTTGGGCGCCGCGCTTCTCGCGGCGCGGCGTGACCGGGCACCGCAGGAGGGGGTCGCATGACGTGGACGCGTCGTGAGCTCGTGCAGGCCGCCATGGCGTCGGTCGTCGCGGGGCTGAGTCCGGGGCGCCGGGCGTTCGCGTTCGGTGACGCGACCGCGGTGGACGTCGCGGAGCTGGATCTCGGGGGTACCTTGACCCGGCCGCTGGCGTGGAAGCGTGTGCTCTCGGAGCTGTTGAACGTGACCTCGGTCGAAGCGCGCCCTGAGAGCGTCGTCGTGTCGCCCGAGGACCCCGCGCTGTTCGACCATCCGTTCTGCGTGCTCGCCGGCCGCACGGGCTTCGCCGACCCGAGCGCGCTCGCGGTCAAGCAACTCGAAGCCTACGTCAGCTACGGGGGCTTCTTGTTCATCGACGACGCGAGCGGTGACGCGTCTCCCGGTCCCGACAGCTTCGATGCCAGCGTTCGGCGGTTGCTTTCGCGGATGTATCCTCGGCGCGCTCTGGCGCCGCTGCCGCCCGAGCACGCCATCTATCGAAGCTTCTTTCTGCTCTCCCGCGTGCCGGGGCGGGTCGACATCGCGCCTCGCTTGGAGGGCTTGACGCTCGACGCGCACGCTCCCGTCGTGTACGCCCGCAACGACATCGGCGGCGCGCTGGACACCGACGCGGTCGGCCTTCCCGTGGAACCCTGCGTGCCCGGCGGAGAAACCCAGCGCCGCGAGGCGCTCAAGGTCGCCCTCAACACGCTCCTGTACGCACTGACCTCGGACTACAAGCTCGACCAAGCGCACGTTCGCCAACTCCTCCTCGAAAAGCGCGGGCCTCTACCATGAGTGCGGCGTGGTTCCCGGCGCTGAGTCCCGACGGCGAGCTCGCGTGGCTCGGCGATCCGCTGTGGACGGCGATGGCGGCCCTCGTCGCGGTGGCTGCGTGGTGGGCGGCGGTGGGGACGCAGCGGCGGTCGGGTGCTGGGCGCGCGCGCCTGGCCGAGGCTGTGCTGCTCGCGATGGGGCTCGGGTCGGTGGTCGTCATGCTCGCGCGGCCGTCTTGGGTCGAAGCGTCGGGACGCCGGGTTCCCGGGAGGACGGTCGTGCTGGTCGACGCCTCGTCGAGTCTCG
>JBEIFN010000495.1:0-2525 GCA_040382435.1 Alphaproteobacteria bacterium | reverse complement strand
TTTTCGAGCCGCCCTTCGCATTACGATCTGGCCGGGATGACCTCGGAGATGTGCAAAAAGCACTACGATGTCCAGTACACGCTGTATCTGCTGGCGTTGCATCGCATGTTGCGGCTACGGCTTCCCGACTATGACTACGACCGCGACGTCGGCGGGGCGTACTACCTGTTCGTCCGCGGGATGCTCGGTCTCAAGACGGAGCCTGGGCGGGGCGTGTTCTTCGACCGGCCTCCTCGCGCCGTGATCGAGCGGCTCGATGCGCTGTTCGCCGCACCTCCGGCCGAGGGGGCCCGATGATGATGCCGACGCTGGCGACGCCTGGCCTGCAGGAGCGTCTCGCACCCTTCGTCCGCGGCGGACGGGTAGGGCTGGCGGCGGCGCACGCCGTGGACACGCTCCTCGCGTTGCCGGAGCGTTGCCTCGAGGGTCGCATCGACGCCGAAGCGCTCGACGTGGCCGTCGCCGTCGCGGTCGCGTTGCACGCTCCGACGCTCGGTCACACGGGGCTGGACCTCGCGGATCCGCCGGAGTCCGTGGGTGCAGCGGACGGGTCGCGTGGGGGTGAGGAGCGCCTGCCATGGCCTGCGGATCGCGCTGCATGGGCCGAGGCGGTGCGGCGCAGCCCTTGGACCCAAGGCTCCGACGGCGGCCTCGCGCCGTTCGCCGTGTGGGGGTCGATGTTGCAGACGCGACGGATGGCCGACGCCGAGGAGCGCATCGTCGACGGCTTGATGGCGCGTGCCGCTGCGGAGGGGCCGAGGGTCGATGTTGCGCGCTTGACGGCCGATCTCGAGCGGCTCATGCCGTCGGGGAGGGCCGCACCGGAGCAGCGACTCGCGGCCGTGATGGCCGTTCGCGGCGTGCTGACGATCGTGTCGGGGGGGCCGGGTACGGGCAAGACGACGACCGTTCGCCAGATCCTCGGGCTGCTGTGGGGTCAAGCGGCGGCGCTTGGACGCCCTCCGCCGCGGGTGCAATTGCTGGCGCCGACGGGCAAGGCCGCTGCACGCCTGCGCGAGAGCTTGCTCTCGGAGCGTGGGTCGGCTTGGGACGATGAGGCGATGTGGTCGTGGCTGTGTGCCATGGGGGGAAGCACGATCCACCGCGTGCTCGGCTGGCAGCCTGCCTCGCCGTCGCGCTGCCGTCACGGTCGAGATCGGCCTTGCGAGGGCGACGTCTTCGTCGTGGACGAGGCGTCGATGGTCGATGTGGCGTTGATGGCCAACTTGGTCGACGCGGTGCCCCCGGGCGCGCGGCTGCTGCTGCTCGGCGACCGCAACCAGCTCGCGAGCGTCAACGCCGGCTCGGTGCTTGCAGACGTCGCATCGCTCGCGGGGAGCGCCGGCATCCGGCTCCCCCGCGCACGCGTGGAGGGGCTCGTCGAGGTCCTCGGCGCCGAGGCCGTGGCGCCGTACGTCGATGACACCGCGCCGGCGTTCGCGGGTGTTCTGGTTCACTTCCGACAAGCGTTCCGGTTTCGCAACGCCGCCTTGATGGCGCCGATCGCGGCGTTGGCGGACGCGAGTGCTGCCACGGAGGCAGCGGACGTGGGCGATGCGGTGTCGCGCGCCGTCGCCGGCTTGCAGGTGGGAGACAACCCAGACGGTACGCGGAGCGTTCGCCTCCTTCCGCCGCCTACGGGCGGTGGATGTCCGAGCGCCGTGCTCAACGAAGTGGTCGCGGGCTGGGTAGATGCGTTCGGTCCGTTGTGCGACGATCCCCGAGACCCGGCGGCGCAGGCCCGGGCCGTGGCGGCGCTGGAGACCCAGCGCGTGCTCGCGGTGCACTGGGAGGGCGCAGCGGGTGTCAACGCGCTCGACGGCGCGATCGCTGCGCGCGTGTTGCGGGCGCTGCACGGTTCGGCCGACGTGGAGGGCGCCACCGGTCGTGTGGTGATGATCGTCGAGAACGCGGCGAACGAGGATCTGTGGAACGGGGACGTCGGCGTGACCGTGGTGGACGCGGACGCAGGCGTGGACGAGGTGCTGTTCGCAGCCGCTGATGGCGTCCGTCGCGTGCCCCGAGCGGTCCTCCCGCAGACGGTCGGGGCGTTTGCGATGACGGTTCACAAGGCGCAAGGCTCGCAGTTCGATCACGCCATCGTGGTGCTGCCGGAGCGCGCCACGCCGCTGCTCACGCGAGAGCTGCTGTACACGGCGATCTCAAGGGCGCGCGATCGCCTCACGGTCGTGGGCACGCCCGAGGTGCTGCGTGCCGCCGCGCTTCGACGGGTGGCGCGCGCGACGTCCCTTGGGGGACGCCTCGTGGCGGCGAGTGAGGAACCGACCGAACGGGTCGACCGTCGTCGTTAGGCCCTTTCGGCCCGTCGGACGACCGCGCGGACGAGGCGGTGGTACAGCCTGCGGGGAATGCGCGTGACTACGGCGCTCGCCACCCACGACGACCAAGGTCGCGTCACGATCCACGCTGGGGTGCGTCGTTCGAGTTGGTCGACGACGGCGGCCGCGAGGTCGGCCGGGTCGCCCATCGGCCGATCCGTGGCGAGCCCCCGGACGGCCTCCCCG
>JBEIFN010000494.1:0-2529 GCA_040382435.1 Alphaproteobacteria bacterium | reverse complement strand
TCGCGCCTGCAGGAGGTGTGCTTGTTCGTCCCCATGCACGGTGAGGATCGGCGAGGCGTTCGCTGAGTGTGCGGTCCCGCACAGCAGGTCCCGCGCTCAGAAGTTGCGTCGAACGGGATCGCCCCCCGACGCCGTCCGAATCGCGTCGGCGTCGTCCAACAAGCCACGGGGGCCGGCGACGTACACGGCGACGCTCGGGTCGCGCAGCCAGGTCTCGCCGATCACCTGAACGCGCGGGGCGCCCGAGACCGTGCGCAATACGTGCACGCCCGCGCGCTCCCACGCGTCGAGCAGCTCCGCGCCCGGACGGTCGCGTTCGGAGCGCGCGCCGTGAACCACCGTGATCTCGGCGGTCGGGGTGGTGTGACGTCGCCGTTCGACGAGCGCGCGCACGGCGGCGAGGCCGGTCCCGGTGACGAGGACGAGCCACGCGCGACGCGTGTCGATCTCGGGCGCAAAGCCCTCGCCGACGGCCTGAAGCGTACCGACGGCGTCGCCGGGGCGGCGGCTGGCGAGCCACGCGGCGGTGCCGCCTGTGGGGCGCACCCAGAGGGCGGCAGGCTCGCCGGGATGGCTGGCGAGGGCGAAGTAGCCCCGACCTCCCTCGTCGTCGCTGATCACCACCACCTGCCCGGGATGGACGTGTCCGATGGCGGCTTGGTCGAACTGAAGGGCGCGGACACTCTCTCCGAGCGTTCCGACCTCGACGAGGCGGTGGGTCATCGCGTCTCCCTGGGGCGGCGCCGATGTTCTCCGATGTGGTGAATCGGGGGCGACGGGCGCGCGCGCATCGTGTAGTCTCGCGGTTATGGACGCACTCTCCTATCCCGCTCCGGGCTCTCCGGAGGAGTTGGCTGCTTGGTCGCGCGTGCAGGCGCGCATGGTGCCGCTCTTCCAGACGCTGACCACCAACGCGCGTCAGCCGCAGACGGTGCTCGTCGTGCCGTCGCTGTCGCTCGACGCGCGGGAGTTGTCCAAGGTCAAGGGTGTCTGGCACTACGAGGAGCGTCAGCTCGTCAACCTGATGCTGCTCCGGCAGCCCAACACCCGCGTCATCTACGTCACGAGCGCGCCGATCGATCCGGTCGTGGTCGACTACTACCTGGCGATGCTGCCGGGGGTCCCGGCGAGCCACGCGCGGCGCCGCCTCGTGCTGCTCTCGTGCAACGACAGCTCCGACCAGCCGCTCACGAAGAAGATCCTCGACCGGCCCCGGCTGATGGCGCGGATTCGGCAAGAGATCCCCGACCCGCGCACGGCGCACATCGTCTGCTTCAACAGCACAGGTCTCGAACGCACGCTCGCCGTGCGGCTCGACCTTCCGCTGCACGCCACCGATCCCGCGCTCAACGATCTCGGGACGAAGTCTGGGTCGCGTGAGGTGTTTCGCGCCGCGGGCGTCAAGGTGCCGTTCGGCTTCGAGCGGCTGGGCAACCACGTCGACATCGCCCTCGCGCTCGCCCGCATCAAGAAGCACGACCCAGAGGCCCGACGGGCCGTGGTCAAGCTCAACGAGGGGTTCTCGGGCGAGGGAAATGCCCTGTTTCGGTTCGAGGATCTCGACGCCGCGTCGTCGGAGACCGAGCTCGCCCGCAAGATCTACGACCGGCTCCCGACCTCGCTGCGTTTTGAGGCTGCCAAGGAGACCTGGGACGGTTTTCTCGAGAAGTACGAGGAGATGAAGGGGGTCGCGGAGGCCTTCGTCGAGGGGGACGTCAAGCAGTCGCCCTCGGTGCAATGCCGCGTCAACGCGATCGGCATGCCCCAGGTCATCAGCACGCACGACCAAGTGCTTGGGGGCGCTTCTGGGCAGGTCTTCATCGGGTGCCGCTTCCCGGCTGCCGACACCTACCGGTCCGAGATCGCCGAGGCGGGCGCCCATGTGGCGGCGGTGATGTCCGAGCGTGGGGTCGTCGGGCGGTTCGGCATCGACTTTGTCAGCGTTCAGCAGCCCGACGGGGCTTGGGATCACTACGCGATCGAGACGAACCTACGTAAGGGCGGGACGACGCATCCCTTCCTGACGCTCAAGTTCCTGACCGATGGCACCTACGATTCCGAGAGCGGTCTGTTCTACTCTCAGAGCGGTCGTCCCAAGTACTATTTTGCGACCGACGCCATCCAGTCGCCCCGCTACGTCGGGCTGCGACCCGAGGACCTGATCGACATCTCGGTCCTTCACGGCCTTCACTTCCACGGGCCGACCGAGCGCGGCGTCGTGTTCCATCTGATCGGCGCGCTATCGCAGTACGGCAAGGTCGGGGCGGTCGCGATCGGCGACAACCGGCAGCAGGCCGACTTTCTCTACGAGAAGACGCTTCAAGTCCTCGATCAAGAGACGGCGGACGTCGTCCGCTGACCGGGGGCGGGAGCCGCCGCCTCGTGAGGACGCGCCTGCCAGGGCGTATCGAGCAGCAGCGCCGCGACGTCGCGGAGCAGGTCCTCGTAGCCCATGTCGGAGGGCGAGCCCTGCTCCAACAGGACCATGCCCGTCACTTGGGGGCACATCCAAGGGAAGGACGTCAGCGC
>JBEIFN010000493.1:0-2538 GCA_040382435.1 Alphaproteobacteria bacterium | reverse complement strand
TCGAGCCGGGAGACGCCCCAGCCCGAGAGCAAGTTGCTCATCCCGGGCGCGACCCCACAGTCGACCACCGCGGTCGCGCCGTGCTCCTTGGCGAAGGCATCGAGCGTCCAAGCGTCCTGCGGCATGAAGCTGATGTCGCAGTACGGCGTGCCAGCGGAGAGGACCGCGCGCAACGCGCCAAAGCCGAGGTGCGAAGCCAACGCGCCACATACGACGTCCGCCTGCGCCGCGAACCCCGCGATGGTGGCGCCGTCCGACAGGTCGGCGACCTGCGTCGTCAGTCGAGGTCCGATCCGCGCCTGGGCGCGTTGCAGCGCGGCCTCGCTGCGGTCCACCAACGTGACGTCGAAGTCCGCCGCCAGATCTTCGGCGATCAGCGAACCCACCATCCCAGCACCAAGGACCACCGCGCGCGCCATCGCAACCTCCCGGACCGCACCGCTAACCGTCGCGCCATCCCCGCGATAGCCCCCGACATGCCCTCGCTCGCCCGCCTCCAACGCACCGCCGCCGTCCTGTTGCGCGCCACGCGCCGACGGCTGCGCCATGGCCCCTTACGTCCCACCTGGACGTGGACGCAAGAGCTCGTCCTCGCCGTGGTCCGAGACGCCTTCCAGCGCCCAGCGACCGATCTGGACGTCGTCCGTCGGCGCATGGACGCCCTCGGCGGCCGAGAGCTGCGAGCGGGCCGCGTGACCTTCGTCGCCGACCGACTCGGCGGGCGCCCCGCGATGCGGGTGGGCAACGACAGCGCCGACGCCGCGCGACCGATCCTGTACCTGCACGGCGGCGGCTACGTCTTCGGCAGTCCCACGAGCCACGCCACGAGCCTCGCCGAGCTCGCGTCCGCGACGGGCCGGGTCGTGTGGGCGCTCGACTACCGGCTCGCGCCCGAGCACCCCTGCCCAGCCGCCATCGACGACGTCGACGCCGCGCTCGATGCCCGCATCCACGCCCCCGGTGCCGACGCGGTCGCCCTCGGCGGCGATAGCGCTGGCGGTGGCCTTACGTTCGCGACGCTGTTGACGCGCGCACGCCGCGGCGCGCCGATGCCCGAAGCCGCGTTCGCCTTGAGCCCGTGGACCGACCTGACCCTCTCGGGCGGCAGCCTCACGACCGAGCTGGACGCCGACTACCTCGGACCCGCCGATGCCCTCGCGGTCGCCGCGGCGCACTATCGGGGGAACCTGCCCGCCAGCGACGCGCGCGTGTCGCCCGCGTTCGCCGACGCCGCGGACCTCGCGCACCTGCCGCGAACGTTGATGTTGGTCGGCGGCTCCGAGATTTTGCGCGACGACGGCCTTGCCTTCCGAGATCGACTGCTCGCCGCGGGCGTCCCCACCGAGACGTTGTTCGAACCCGACGAGGTCCACGTCTGGCCCGCCTTCGCGCCGTGGCTGCCACGCGCGCGCCCCGCGTGGGCCGCGATCGCAGCGTTCCTCGCCCGTTGACCCCCCGCGCGCACCCCGGCCACCACGATTTACGAGGCGGGGCCGCTTGGTGTACCTTGGCGCGCAGCGGAGGCAGTATGAGCGAAGACAAGCAGCAATGGGGGAGCCGCCTGGGCGTCATCCTCGCGGTCGCGGGGTCCGCCGTCGGCCTCGGGAACTTCCTCCGGTTCCCGGGCAACGTCGCCAGCCATGGCGGCGGCGCGTTCATGATCCCGTACTTCGTGGCCCTCCTCCTCCTCGGCATCCCGATCGGTTGGGCGGAGTGGACGATGGGCCGGTACGGCGGCCGCAAGGGCTTTCACTCCGCACCTGCGATCTACGGCCTGTGGGCGCGCGGGAGCTGGGGCAGGTACGGCGGCGTTCTCGGCGTCCTGATTCCGCTATCCGTCTACTTCTACTACATCCTGATCGAGGCTTGGTGCCTCGCCTACGTCTGGGCCTACGTCACCCAAGGCGGGGTCGGGATCGTCGACGGCGCCCCGATCCCCGAGCAGGTGGAGACCTCGAAGGCGTTCTTCGCGGCGTTGACCGGCGCGGAAGCGAACGGAGCCGCCGCGTCGGGGCCCTTGCTCCCATTCTTCGTGGTCGTGACCGTGCTGAACTTGTGGTTCGTCCGCCAAGGGTTGAGCAAGGGCATCGAGACGTTGTGCAACGTCGCGATGCCGACGATGGCGGTCGCCGGCCTGATCGTCCTTGCGCGCGTGCTCACCCTCGGCACCCCCGACCCTGCGCTGCCCGATCAGAGCGTGATCCACGGGCTCGGCTACATGTGGAACCCCAACTACGCAGCACTCGCCAACCCGGAGACGTGGCTCGCCGCAGCCGGGCAGATCTTCTTCTCGCTGTCGGTCGGCTTTGGCGTCATCGTCAACTACGCCTCCTACATGCGCAAGTCCGATGACGTCGTCCTGAGCGGGCTCACGGCCTCGGCGACCAACGAGTTCTTCGAGGTCGCCCTCGGCGGGTTGATCACGGTGACGGCGGCGGTGGTGTTCCTGGGCGTCGGGGTGACGGCCCAGAGCACCGGCTCCTCGTTCAACCTTGGGTTCAACACCCTGCCCGTCGTCTTCGCCCACATGCCCGGCGG
>JBEIFN010000492.1:0-2542 GCA_040382435.1 Alphaproteobacteria bacterium | reverse complement strand
GTCAGCGCGGGGGCCACCGTCGCGACGTCGAAGATCACCGCCTCCGCCAACGACGCGACCTGGGTCGCGCGGACCGACACGCCGATCGGGACCCCGCCTTGGCTCTACGTCAGCTACGCCCACGACCGTTGGGCGATCGCCGCCACCGGAAACGTCGCCTATGGTGGCGGCGTCACCTGGCCCGACGACGCGCCGGTCCGGTACGCCGCCCTCGCGTCGCGACCGATGTTCGCCCGCGCGACCGTCGCGTTCTCTTGGAACTTCGGACCCGTCGCCCTCGCCGTCGGACCGCACCTCGACGCTGGCGCCCTGCGCGTCGAGAAGGCCACCGACCACGTCGTCGACGAGGGGCGCGTCACGCTCGCGGCGCGCGGCTGGGGCGTCGGCGGCGACGTCGCGCTCCACGGACGCGTCGGCCGCCATGCCGCCCTCGGGTTGACGTACCGGAGCCGCACCGCGCTCGCGCTGCGCGGCGAGGCCGACTTCGACCTTCCTGCTGCCTTCGCGGCCGAGCGCAACGACGACACGCTCACCGCAAAGTGGACGCTGCCCGACCGCGTCGCGGCCGGGTTCTCGTGGACCCAGGACCGTTGGCGCGTCACGACCGAGGTCGACCTGACCGTGTGGTCGGTCAACCGAACGCTGCTGTTCGACCTCGACACCGAGCCTGACCTCACCGTCGAGAACGGCTGGCGCGAGACCGTCGCGGTCCGCGTGGGTGCCGCGACCACGGTCGGCCCCGTGGAGCTGCGCGCGGGCGCGTTCGCCGACGTCGCAGGCGCACCTCCGCCCGATCGCCTCGGGCCTTCCTCGCCCGACGGCCCACGCGTCGGCGGCAGCCTCGGTGCCGGGGTCTCCGTCGGCAAGGTCGCGCAGCTCGACGTGTATGCCTCCCCGATGGCGGTCCTGCGCCGGTCCAGCACCAGCCCCGACCTCCCGGACGCCACCTACGGGGGCTTCGCCGTGCTCGCGGGGCTCGGCCTCCAAGTCCGCGTCCCCTAGGGGTTGGCGGCCGCCGACGCCGACGTGTTACGCTGCACCCAACGGCGGTACGGCTGAGCCCGACGGCACGTGGAGGCCACGATGAATCGACGCATGTTCCTCTCGAAGATCCATCGCGCCACGGTGACGCACGCCGACCTCGAGTACGAGGGCAGCGTGACGGTCGACCAAGACCTCCTCGACGCGGCAGGCATGCTCACGCACGAAGAAGTCCACGTGCTCAACATCACCCAGGGCACGCGCTTGGTGACGTACACGCTGCCGGGCCCCCGTGGCTCGGGCGTCATCTGCATCAACGGCGCGGCGGCGCACCTCAACGCGCCGGGCGACAAGGTCATCCTCGTCACCTACGCCGACATGTCCGACGAGGAAGCACGACGCCACGAGCCGACGGTCGTCCTCGTCGACGCGCACAACCGCGTCGCCGAGATTCGCGCGGAGGTTCCCGGACCGCAACTCCCCCCGCGCGTGGTCGCCACGGCGTAGGCACGCCCCTGTCGAGAAGTACGCCCGCGAGGGACGCCGCGGGACGAACGGGTGCGGAAAAAATCTTTCGCTGTGACGCGTTCCGGCGTGGCGGCGCGGTACCGTGCTGGGTACGAACGGCGCATGACACTCGCAGACATTGCCTTTCCGCTCGCGCAAACGAGCACCGACGTCCAGACAGCACTCTGGGTCTTCGCCGGCTTTCTCGTGGCAGCCGTGGTCAGCGCGCTCGTCCAGCGCAGGGCCGACTGACGCGGCCCCGAACTCGAACGCGTCTCACCCGCCAAACGCGCCCTTGAGGGCGTCAACCGTCACCGCGCCAAGACCCGCGAAGCGGACCTCCGACCCGGCGGTCACCTGCCCGATGCGCGCGAACGGCTGACCGAGCAACGCGGCCTCGAACGCAGCAGCGTTCGCCGGCGCGACCTCACAGACCCAGCGCGTGAGGGATTCCGAGAACGCGCGCTTGCGTGGGGAGTCGCCCTCCCCTTCCCACGGGGCGGCGGCGAGGTCGACGTCCACACCGAGGCGACCCGCCATCGCCATCTCGGCGATCGCCACCGCGAGGCCCCCCTCCGAGGCGTCGTGGCAGCTGGCGACCAGCCCGTCACGCAGGACCGCGTGCAAGGCCCGCGCGAGGTCCAACTGGGCGACGCGGGGCTTGGGCAGGTTGGCACCCAGGAGGCCGTGCAGCTCGTACCAAGCGCCCGCGCCACACTCATCGGCCGTGCGTCCGACGACGTACAGCGCGTTGCCCGGCTCCTTGGCGTCCATCGTGACCGCCTGTGCGACGTCGGGCACCAAGGCGAGCACGCTGATCAACAGTGTCCCCGGGATCGCGTGCTTCTGGCCATCCGGGCCGGTGGTCTCGTTGTTCAACGAGTCCTTCCCGGAGATGTACGGCGCGTTCCAAGCGATCGCGCCGTCGTAGCAGCCGCGCGAGCAGCGCACGAGGCCACCGAGGCGGTCTGGGAGATTCGGATTGCCCCAGCAGAAATTGTCGAGCAACGCCACCTTGTCGGGGTTTGCGCCAACCGCGACGGCGTTCCGAACC
>JBEIFN010000491.1:0-2543 GCA_040382435.1 Alphaproteobacteria bacterium | reverse complement strand
GGGTCGCGCCGCCCGGCTTCCCGCAGGGGGCTTCGGGATGTCCGGTGGCCACCTCGATCGAGGACGACGTCGCGCTTCAAGTCACGCTCGATGTTCCCGCCAACGCCGAGGGGCTGGCGTTCGACTTCCGCTTCTTTACCTTCGACTTTCCCGAGTCGGTGTGCACGCAGTTCGCCGACGAGTTCGCTGCGATGCTCAGCCCCGCCCCGCCCGGCTCGTTCAACGCCGACATCGCACGCGACGCGTTCGGTAACCCCGTGAGCGCCAATACGTTCCTGGAGCACTGCCTGATGTGTCAGGACGGAACTTCCGAACTGCAAAGCACGGGCTTCGATCTGTGGGGCACAGGGGGAGCGACGAGCTGGCGCACCGTGAGCGCTGAGGTGACGCCGGGTACCCGCGTGACCTTGCGCTTCGCGCTGTGGGACGCCTCCGACGGCCAGTCGGACTCCACGATCCTCCTCGACCACTTCCGGTGGCTCCCCACGCCGCCTTGAGAGGCCGCGCGGGGTTGGACGGGTGTGCGGGGCGTCCTTGCCGTCGCCCCGCCGGAAATCGCCCGGGTGGGAGCGGCCTACCAGACGCCCTGCAGGACGAACGCGTCCCACGTGCCGTTCGTGTCTCCCGCGGCGAGGGCGGCGCTGTCCGTCACCAAGAGCACCGCGCCGCCGTCGGGCGAGAAGTGCGGCTCGTAGGAGGTGCCGGGCAGATCGCGGCCGTCGGTGGTGAGCGACACGCGCGTCACGACGCCGGTGGTGAGGTCCTTGATGAAGATGTCCGGGCTGCCGTTGAGGTCGCCGGGAACCAGGTTCGAGGCGCTCGACGAGAAGACGACCTGCGTGCCATCGGGCGAGAACTGGGGTTGCGACGAAGCTTGGTCGGTCTGCGTTCCGTCGGCGGCGACGGAGGCGAGCGTCACGGCGCCGGTGGCGAGGTCCTTGACGAAGATGTCGGGCTGGCCGTTGGAGTCGTTCGCGACGAGGTTGGTCGCTGCGCTCATGAAGACGACCTTCGTCCCGTCCGGAGAGAGCCGCGCTTCGTAGATGACGTTGTTCGCCTCGGTGCCCGTCGCATCGACCGAGACGCGCGTGACGGCGCCCGTCGCGAGGTCCTTGAGGAAGGCATCCGCGCGGCCGTTGGTGTCGCCGGCGACAAAGTTCGAGGCGCTGGAGACGAACAGCACGCGCGTGCCGTCGGACGAGAACTGCGGGGGTGATTCTCGCTGGGCGGACGAGCCCCCGTTGCCGTAGGCTCCGCTCGCGTCGACCGAGACACGCGTGACGGCGCCGGTCGCGAGGTCCTTGAGGAAGACGTTGGTTCGGCCGTCGTAGGGGTAGACGGCGTCGAGGTTGGAGGCGTTGGAGACGAACAACACCTTGGTGCCGTCGGGCGAGAAGCTGGGTTGCGAGTTGCTGCCGTTGTTCTCGGCGCCGACGTCGTTGACGGAGACGCGGGTGGTCTCGCCGGTCACGAGGTCCTTGACGAAGACGTCCTCGCGGGAGCTCGTGTCGCCGGCGGCCAAGTTTTGGGCGAACGACACAAACACGACCTTCGTGCCGTCGGGCGACAGACGAGGGGCGTTTGAGGCGCCATTCGACTGCGCGCCGTCGCTCGCGACGGAGACGCGCGAGATCGCGCCGGTGGCGAGGTCCTTGAGGAAGATGTCGTAGTTGCCGTTGGTGTCGCCCGGCACGAGGTTCGTGGCGTCGCTCGCGAACACGACCTTCGTCCCGTCTGCCGAGAAACTCACTTCTTGGACGGACCCGTCGGAGAACGTGCCATCGGCCGCGGTCGACACGGGCGTGACGCAGCGCACGGTGGGGCAGGTCGTCGTCTCGGGGTCGGCGGTGTCGGTCTCGGCGGTGTCGGTCTCGCCGGTGGGGGTGTCCGTGTCGTTCGGCTCGGTGTCGACGGTGTCGGTGTCGCTAGGCGACGTGTCGTCGGCGTTGCTGTCGGTGTCGGCGCCGTCGTCGCTGGCGGCGCCGCAGGCGCCGAGGGCGAGGGTGGTGAGGAGGTACGAGACGGGGAGCCAGCGGCCAGAACCCGTAGGAAAGCTCGTGCGAAGGGAAGAAATGGGCACGTCACGCCGGGGCGTGCTCCAAACGCGTACCCGTCGCAACCCGGTGTTTCAGAGCGCGAAGTAGGGCGCGAGCTCCGGCGCCACCTCGGTCATCGCCGCGCGTCGCTCGGCGGTGAGGAGGCGGGTGAGGGTGGGGGCGATCCACGGCGGGTGATGGGCGGTCAAGCGCTGGAGGAGCGCGCGCGGATCGTCGGGGATGGGCTCGGCGTACCGCGCGGCCCAACCGAGCGCGGCGTCGAGGACCTCGGGCACGTCGCGCGTCTCGATGCGCTCCATCGGCGCGTCCCAGTCAAACCCGCCGGCGCCGTCGGCGGCGAGCAGGCTCGCCACGAAGCGCCCGGTCGGGTCGCCATCTGGGAGCCAGCCGATCTCCAGGCCTACGCCGCCGGGACCCTCCGCGAGGACGAGGAGCTGCGTGAACCAGCCCCAGCCCTCGTCGTCCGGCGCCAGCGTGGCGGGGTCG
>JBEIFN010000490.1:0-2549 GCA_040382435.1 Alphaproteobacteria bacterium | reverse complement strand
GAGCTGCGCTTGAAGCTCGGCCGGATCGACCTCGGGGCCGACGGTGTGCCGCGCGATGGGGCCGTCCGCCGGCGCCTGTGCCTCGGGCGCGAGGCCCGCCGCGTTGCCCGGCCCGAGCGGCGCCGACGCATCACGCGTCACCCCCTCGTGGACGGGCGTCGCCGCGTCGGCGGCCTGGCGCTCCTGCAAGGTGCGGATCAGCCCCTGCTGGGTGATCCGCATCGCGAAGGGCACGACGACCGCGCCGAGTACGAACAACGCCACGGCCACCCGCGCGCTCCGTCGGCTCGCGAGCTTGCGCACCTCCGCGCGGACCACGGATTCCAGCCCGACCTGCTCCGTCATCGCGTGACCTCCACGAACACGTCTTCGAGGTCGCGCTCCACCGGAACGACCGCGCGGAGTCGGTGCCCGCCGCCGAGAAGCTCGGTGATCAGCGCCGTCACATCCCCGCCCACCGGCTCGACGCGCAGCCGGCCCGCCCGGCCGAGCGTGACCGTCCCCACCGAAGCGAGCAACGCCGCGTGGAGCGCCTCGCGATCGTCGGCGTCGAGCTCCCACGCCGAGGTGACGCCCGCGCCGAGCAGGTCGGTGACGCGGCCCTCCGCGCGCAGCCGACCCTCTCGAAGGATGCCGACGCGCGAGCACATCTGCTGCACCTCGGCGAGCTGGTGCGAGCTGACGAACACCGTGAGCCCATCGTCCGCGGCGAGCGACAGGACCAGCTCCCGGACCTCGCGGACGCCGTGGGGATCCAGCCCGTTCGTCGGCTCGTCGAGCAGCAGCAGGCGGGGGCTGCCGAGCAGCGCGCGCGCGATGCCGAGGCGCTGTTTCATCCCGAGCGAGTAGGTTCCCGCAGGATCCTGCGCGCGGTGCGTGAGCCCGACGCGATCGAGCACCCGCGCGATCGCGTGTTCGGCCTCGCTCCCCCGCAACCCGGTGTAGGCAGCGGCCTGCACGAGGTTTTCGCGCCCGCTCATCCAAGCATGAAAGGCGGGAACTTCGATGATCGCGCCCACGCCACGTCGACGGGCGACCACATCCTGGCTGCCGAACACCGAGACCTGTCCGGTATCGGCGCGGATCAAGCCGAGCATGCAGCGCATCGCCGTGGTCTTGCCTGACCCGTTCGGCCCGAGGAAGCCGTAGACATCGCCGACCTGCACCGTCAGATCGAGGTCGCGGACCGCCCAGCGCGGCCCGAACCTGCGACCCAACCCGCGGACCTCCAACGCCACGGCCATGCCTTCCCCCACCCCGCTGGGATAACGCCTCTGCGTGGCGTGTTGACGCGCCGGGAGGTTTGCATGATCCGTTCTGTCCTCGCGACCGTCGCCACCGCTGGCGTGTTCGCCGCTTTGTTCGCCTGCGGTGACGAGACGCCGTGCGATCGCTACGCCGACTACATGTGCGCCTGCCACCCCGAGGTGAGCTGCGACGACTTCCTGCAGCTCGCCGAGGACCCCAGCGCCGCGGTGATCGCGCAATGCACGCTCGACCTCGCCGACCAGCGCGCCGAGGATGACGCGGCGGGCGCGTCCTGTACGCCGTGACCGGACCTTAGGGGATCGGCACGAACCGCACGTCGTCGGGACGGACCCACCACACGCCGAGCACGTCGGCGCCGGCGACCAGCCCGTCGAGGGCCGTCAAGCGCGGGTCCCAAACCACGCCCTCGGCGTCGACCCGCTCGCCCGCGCCGTCCACGGGGCCGAGGCCGTCGACGCGGCGTAGGCCGAGCCGGCCGTCGACTGGCGCCTCGACCGGCGCGGGCGGGACGACGTCGAGAAACTGCCGGTCCCACCACGTCCTGAGCACGCGGACCCCGCCGACGGTGCGGACCTCGCCCTGCCACACGCCGAGATCACCGGCTTGTCCCACCCCGGCGCCAAAACCCTCGGCGTCGACCCAGAGGCCGACCTCGGCGTCGGCGATGGCGGTCCAGCGGCGGTCGGGCGACCACGGCGCTTGTTGGGTCGCCTGCAAGGTGACCGTCTCGCCGTCGGAAACCTCCCCAGCGACGACGTCCGCCAACGCGACGGCGCGTGGGGTCGGCGTCGGCCCGGGCGGGGGCATGGCGAGCGGCGTCCACGATCCATCGGGCCAGCGCACAAAACGCGCCGCGCCCGCCGTCCCCACGGGCGGCAGACCCACCGCCCAACGGTCGACGAGCACGCCCGCGACGCCCTCAGGCCCAACGGCGTCGGCGCGACCGCTGGGATCGGGCCATGACGCCACCCGCAGGTCTCCCGCGACCACGCGGTACGGCCCCTCGCCGCCGAGGTCGTCGTCGTCGGTCCAGGCCAGGGCGTCGTCCAACACGGCCCACGCCCCCTCCGACGGCAGGTAGCCCTGCGGATCGGCCGCTGTACCGACCCAGACGACGTCGACCTGCACGGTGTCGCCGACGGGTGGCGGCCAGGCGTCGGAGCGCACGCTCGGCAACACACGAAGCCCGACGCCCGTCGCGTCGTGGAGCAGCACGCTCCGGTCGATGGGCGAGGCCGCCGTCGTCACCCGCAGCGGCCCGACCGTCACCACGGCCCCGT
>JBEIFN010000489.1:0-2564 GCA_040382435.1 Alphaproteobacteria bacterium | reverse complement strand
GGTCGTCCGACGCCTCGACCGGGAGCGCGACGATCGCGTCCCGCACCGCGTCCCGACGCTCCGGCGCGATCTCGACGAGGTTCTCGGGAGAGGCGAGCCAACGACCGACGTCCTCAGTGAGGCGCGTCAGATCCGGCCCCACCGACGGAGCCGCCAAGAAACCCGCGACGCGCGCGTCCAGGTCGCCAGGCAGGACAACGTCGAGCCGCTCGGCCTCGGCGCGGAGGCGAGCGACAAGCTGCGCCTGAAACGCTCGATCGAACGCGGCGGGATCGGTCGCACGGCTGACCGGATGCCACTCGGTGACCGCCTCGTCGCGCACCCACGCCTCCACGGCGTTCAGGGCTTGCTCGAGGTCATCGGCCTTAGAGCTGTCCAGACGGAGCACCAGCAGGGCTTCGGAGCGGTCGTCCTTGACCAGACGACTGACGGCCGGGTCCGAATCGAGGAACTTGAACAGGCTCCGCGCCGCCGGGGCTTGATCGGGCAACCGCCGCGAGCCGACCATCGCCTCGTGGATCAGCTCCATCGGGAGATGCACACCTTGGACAGCGCTAACATGCGGAAGCGTGGCGAAGGCGTCGGCGGCGCGTGCGACCTCGCGCAGGGCACCCGGCTCGGTCAGATCGCCGCGGACACGCACCTGCAGGAACTGGCTCCCGCCAAAACGCTCCTGCAGGAACCGCTCGCTGCGGTCGGGCGGCGAGCCCTCACTGAAAAACGCCGCCAGCTCCATGCGCGCGTCGACCTTGAACACCAGCCCCAGCCCGAGCGCGCACACCGCGAGGATGCCCACGGCGGCTGGAACGCGGCGCTGCCGCGCGACGAGAGCGAGCGCGACCGTGGCCCGCGTGATCCACCCGTGCGACGTCGGCGCGGCCGGGCGCGGGAACAGCACCATCACAGCGGGCACGAACGAGAGGCTCAACACCAGGGCCAGCGCGACCCCGATGCCGGTGAACAACCCGAAATCACGCATCGGCGCGATGTCCATCAGCAGCATCGACCACAGGCCAGCCACGGTCGTCAGGCCCGCCGCGAACACGTTGCGGGTCGTCCCCACCAACGTCGCGACGACGGCCTCACGCCCTGGCCCGAGCCGCGCCGCATGGCCTCCGTACTTCGAGAGCATGTGAATGGCGTAGGCCGAGCCGGTGGCAAACAGGATGACGGGCATCGAGCTGAGCACGACGTTGAACGGGGTCCCCGTGACGACCATCAACGCCCGCGCCCCGACGATCGCGAACCCGGTCGCGATCAGGCCGAGCAACGTCGCCGGAAGATCACGGAAGGCGACCAAGCCGATCAGCAGGATGACGACCGCCGACCAAGGCGTGAGCCGGGCCATGTCGGCCTGCGTGGTCGTGAAGATCCAGTCGGAGATGAACGGTCCTCCGCCCCAGACGATCTCGTCGCCCTCGAACGCTGGAGCGATGACCTCGCGGATCTTGGGCGCGACATCGCGGGCCTTGGCCCCCGGACCCAGCCAAGCGTACAAAACGACCGCGTCGGCCGACGGGCTGACGAGGTTGCCCACGATGTGCGGCCGCGACATCGCCTTGGCACGCAGGCTGCCCATGTCGGCGGTTGCGACGCCCTCGGGCACCAAGTTGCCCTGCAAGATGCCGCCGGCGGGGTCGCGCTCGAAGTCGGCGACGTTGCTCAAGCTGAGCACATGGTCGACGCCTTCGATCTCGCGCAGGCCGCGCGTCGCCTCGCGCAAGCGTGTCAAGAAGTCCGGCTCGAAGACATCCCCTTGGGCGGGCGCGACACCGACCAGCGCCACATCGGTCGAACCGAAGGCTTCGTTAATCTCGTAAAACGCGACAATGTCGGGGTTCGTCCTCGGCAAGAACGCGAGCACATCGTCGTCCTGCTCGACACGCAGCGACACCACCGTGGCCGCCACGCCCAGAACCAGCGTCAGCGCGACAATCGCCCAAGCCACCGGCCGCTGTACCAGCCATCGCGCATAGCGTTCGAGCATGAGGACGCTCCTTCAATCCGCGACATTTAGCACGCGCGCGCGACGGCGCCGACACCCGCGAGAGCGCCCGCCACAGGCCCTGTTTCGCCGCGTTCCACGGCCATGCGCCTGCGCGCGGCCGCGCAGGCGCGTTCACACCCCCGGCGTCGAGCCGAAACCCACACCAGGCAGCGGCGGCGGCGTGCCCACCTGCCCGCGCCAACGCAGCCAATGGTCGGCGAGCACGAGCGCGACCATCGCCTCCACCATCGGTACCGCACGGGGAAGCACGCACGGGTCGTGCCGTCCGCGCGCCACCAGCGTGGTCGCCACCCCCTGCCCGTCGACGGTTTGCTGCGGCACGAACACCGTCGCCACCGGCTTGAACGCCACCGATAGGACGATGGGCATGCCGTTGCTGATCCCGCCCTGAACACCGCCCGAGCGGTTGGTCGCCGTCGCGACGCCGAGGGTCGGGTGGGGAACGTAGGCGTCGTTGTGCGCGCTGCCCCGCATCCGCGACCCCGCAAAACCCGAGCCGATCTCGACGCCTCTCGCCGCCGGCAAGGACATCAGCGCCGCCGCCAAGTCGGCTTCG
>JBEIFN010000488.1:0-2568 GCA_040382435.1 Alphaproteobacteria bacterium | reverse complement strand
CGAAGTGCGTGCCTGCGGCGGTGACGGTCCGGGTCGGGCCCGTGACCACCGAGGTGCCATGGCTGGGGACCTTGGCCCACAGCGGCCTGTCGGGTGCGAGCCATGCGCCGGTGCCGAGGAGCCATGCCACGGCGCTGGCCGCCTGTTCGGCGCTTCCCTCGCCGATTATCGCGTCCCACGAGGTGGGGGCGGCGGCATGGACCAAGGCGCTGCCGTGGACTGCTGCCGGCAGCGACTTATCGCCGGGTGCGCGGGCCACGAAGAAGAAGCGCCATCCCGGCGGCCCTGGGACGGTCGCCTCCCGCGCTTGGGCAGCATCGCCGCCAGCGGCTTGGACCCACGCGGCGTAGACGGGATCGAGTGCGGGGCCACGGGGGTTCGTGAGGGGTGGCGCTGTGGACGGCGCCGGCGCCTCGGGCGGACCGCCGGGCGAGGTGGACGCCCCAAGGGGTGGCGCCGCGTCGGACACCGCGGTTGAAGCCGCGCAGCCGCAGCAGACCCATGCCAAGGTCGCCCAACGTGCCGCGATGGTGCGCATCTCCCGCCCCCGCGACCCGCATAACGCCGCGGCGCGGGTACGCCCGTGCGGCTCTTAGGGCCTGTCGGTCGGCGTGCTGTTGGCAGACCGCGGTGCCACGAGCTTGGACGCTTGGCTCTGCGGCTGCCGGTCTGGGCAGGCGAGCGAGGTCCAATGGAATGGCTCAGGTCGGACTTGAACCGACGACCCTGCGGGTATGAACCGCATGCTCTAACCAACTGAGCTACCGAGCCATGGACGGTGGTTTATCGCGCCGGGCGAGCGTGTCAACGGCCTACAGGTGCCCCGCGTCCGGGGATGGGATACCGTGGCCGGGGGGTGTGGGTTGTTCCTCGCTGGCTTGCCATGGGCCTGCTTGCTGACGTCGGCCGCGATCGCGGGTCCGGCGATCGGGGTTGGCGTCGGGGCTGGCGTGCAGAGCGACTTCATGGATCGCGGCGTCGTGACCACCCACCTGCAGCCTGGTCCCACGCTGAGTGTGCCCGTCCGCGTCGCGCTCACGCCGTCGGTGATGCTGCGAACCGGGGTTCGTCTCGGCTTTGCGCAAGGCATCGACATGCTCACCTGGGGCACCGCCGTCGACGGCCTGTCGGTACGGGTCGAGGATGACGGTACGCACAAGGCGTTTGGGCTGTCGGCCCTCGCCGAGGTCGGGCTCGACGTCGCCGCGCCCGTCCGGGGTCCGGTTGCCCCCTACGCCGCGCTCGACCTGCGGGGTGGATGGGCGGGGATGTACCATGCGCTCGCCGGCAACAGTCGGGTGTTGCTCGACCCCGCACAGAACAACCTCGGATCGCCGTCCAATGTCGATCCGTACACGGCCTCGGGCACGCTCGGCGGCGGTGTGGGGCTCGGCGTGCGCGCCGATGTCGGTGCCAACAAGACCTCGACGGGTCGTGCGCCGCTGTCGATCGAGGCCGAGGTCGGCTGGTCGGGGGCTTGGTGGGGGGCAGCCGAGGTTCGCAAGGCGCCGCCCGAGCTCGACGCGCGACGCGAGGCGTTTGCTTGGGACGGGCTGACGGCGGGGGTCGCGGTCGTCGGGTGGTTTGGTCGCTGAGCGCGGGCTCACCGCTCGGGGACTTCGGGATTTCGTTCGGCGAATTGTTCGAGGAGCGCGCGAGAAGCTTCGTCGAGCGTCGCCGGGAGTTGAATGCGTGCCTCAAGGACGAGGTCCATCGGCACCCCATCCTCACCCAGGGGGCCTTTGGCCCGAAGGCGAAAGGCGCGCCCTGACGAGGTGCACGGCGGGATCGCGATCCGCACGCGCCCCTGCGGTGTGTTGACCTCGACGCGGCCGCCGAGCGCGGCCTCGCCCAACGTGAGGGGGAGCGGCAGGCGGTGCTCGACGCCGCCCGGCTTGGCTTCGGGCGCCGGGGTCGCCGGCGTGGGGTCCGCAGGACGGCCGCCGTCCGCGATCCGGAAGCGCACGATCAGGTCACCCGGGGGGCCGCCCCACGGTCCTGCGTCCCCATGGCCGGCGATCCGTCGGTGGCTGGCGTGCCGGACCCCGGGGGGAACGTCGATGGTCACGCGCGTCTGCGTGGGTTGTACGCCTGGGCTGGGGTCACCGGCCCGCCACGCCGGATCGCGGCCGAGGTGCACGACCGGGACGGTCAGGCTGCCGCCCGTCTGCGCGACCAAGGGTTCAATGTCGAGGTCGAGCAGCACGTCATCGCCGCGTCGGCTGCGTCCGCCGGACGACCCCGGTGGCGCAGCGCCGGGACGCACGCGTGCGGCCGCTCCGCCGCCTGCGCCGCCGACGCCGAACCCGAAGTCCTTGAACACATCATCGACGAAGTCCTGGCCAGCAGCGCCCCCGCCGTCGAAGAAGGACGCCCCGCGCGCTGCACTCGGCTTGTCCCTCGGGGGCGGACGGGCAGGGCTACCCGGATCGATGCCCGACGCGCGCTTGTAGAAGGCGCGGAAGAACTGGCCGTGATCTTCGGCGCCGCGCTTGGGGCGCCGGGCCGCGCCGGGCTGAGGGATCGCGGACGCCAACGCCGCGCGCTTGGCGGGGTCGATCAGGGTCT
>JBEIFN010000487.1:0-2569 GCA_040382435.1 Alphaproteobacteria bacterium | reverse complement strand
TGCTCGAGGACTGCGGCTACCTCGCGCGTGCGGCTGCGATCGTCGACCGGATGCTCCGCGCCGCGGGCCTACCGGGGCGTGCGTTCGTTCCGCTGTTGTCGGGGTTCGCGTGCGCCGTGCCCGCGATTCTTGCGACGCGCACGCTACCGCGCTTCCGGGATCGGCTGCTCACGATGATGGTGTTGCCGCTCACGACGTGTTCGGCGCGGCTTCCGGTCTACGCCCTGGTGGTGGGCGCGCTGTTTCCGGCGACGGTTCCCGGCACCCAAGTTCCGATGCGTCCGCTCGCGATGCTGGGGATGTACGTGTTCTCGGCCACGCTGACCTTGGTCGCCGCGCTGGTTTTCGGGCGGATCCTGCTCCCGCAGTCGCCCATGCCGACGGTGCTTGAGCTGCCGCCGTACCGGGTGCCCGCACCTCGGCAAGTGCTTCGAACCACGTGGTGGCGCGTTCGCGGCTTCTTGCACGGTGCGACCGGGACGATCGTCGCCGCGACGGTCGCGCTGTGGGCGCTGCTCACCTTCCCACGCTTTGAGCCGGAGGCGCTCGTTTCGCCGGACGAAGCGGCGACCGTGGTGGCCGCAGGGGGCGATGTGGAGCACCTCGCGGTGAGCCGCGCGCTCGAACGCAGCTACGGCGGGCAGCTCGGCCACGCGATGGAACCGCTGATCGCGCCGCTCGGCTTCGACTGGAAGATCGGCGTGGGGCTGTTGGGATCGTTCGCCGCGCGCGAGGTGTTCGTCAGCACGCTCGGCGTCATCCACGGCATCGAGGGCGCTGAGGGCGACGATGCCGGCTTGCGCGAGGCCCTTCGCGACGCCCGCACGGCCGAGGGGCGCCCCGTCTACTCGGCGCGCGTCGGCGCGAGCGTGCTCGCGTTCTTCGCCATCGCGATGCAGTGCCTGTCGACCTTGGCGGTGCTCCGCAAGGAGACCGGCGGATGGCGGTGGCCCGCGTTCATCGGCGCCTACATGACGGGGCTGGCTTGGGTCACGAGTTTTGTGGTCTGGCACGTCGGTGGGTGGTTGGGGGCTTAGCCTCGGCTGGGTCGGTTATGGCGGGCGTCTCGGAGGCGGGATGTACGCTTGGCTGACCCTGCTCGTCGCGTGCGGCGGGCCCAACGGCGAGGGTGGGGGAGAGGGTGTCGAGGTCGACCCGGACGTCGTGACCTCCGTCGAACGTCCGGATGGCCGAAGCGAAGTCTTGGCCGCGACGTTGCCGGCGACCGGTGCGACGCTGATGTTCGGCGGGAACGACGGCCCGATCGTCGACCAGCGCGTTCGTGCCCGGTTTCGCGACGACACCTGGATCTTCCAGCCGGGCGTGGGCTGGGCGTCCGTTCCTGCGATCGGCCCGTCGGCCCGGGGGCGCTACGGCGTCGCCGTCGACGCCTCGGCAGGGCGCGCGCTCCTGTTCGGGGGGCGCTATCGCGACGCCGACGAGACGGGAGACTATCGGTTGTTCAAGGATCTGTGGGCGTTCGACTTCGCTTCTCGCACTTGGTCCGAGATCGAGACCGGCCGTGGTGGGCCTTCGGGCCGGTACTACCCAACGGTTGGCTGGGCAGACGACACGCAGACCCTGTACGTGTTTGGCGGCGCGACGAACCAGGACGCGCTGGTGATCGAGCCCGCGATGGATCTGTGGCGTTGGACGGCTGGCGAGGGCTGGGTCGAGGTCCCGACCACCGGGACGCCCCCCTCCACGCGCACGTTCTTCGGTTCGGCGTGGGATCCCGCCGGCAAGTTCATCTACCTTTTCGGCGGACAAGTTGGGGACTTCTCCAGCTTGGCCTTCCAGGATACCTGGGCCCTCGACGTCACCACGGGGGCTTGGACCCAGGTGGACGACGGGACGGGGCGTGCGCCCTCCACGCGGATGCACGCCGGCTTGGTGTGGGACGCGGACAGCGCGCGGCTCCTGCTGTTCGGCGGCCACACCGACATCGGGGACGGCAACGATCTGTGGACGTTCGACCCTGCTTCACCGGGCTGGGACAAGGTCGTCCAGGGCGACCGGTTCACCGAGAGCGGACTCGGATGCCTCGGTAACCCCGCCGAGGTCCCTGCGGATTACGTCGAGCAGGACTTGGACGCGCCCGAGCGTCGCCACCGCGGCTTGCTCACGGCGTGGGGCGGGTCGCGGTGGATCGCGGGCGGGATGCACTCGGAGTGCAGCGCGTACCTCGACGACACGTGGCGCTTCGACCTTGCGTCGTCGACGTGGCGGCCGTTGATCGAGGCGCGAACCGGCGAGAGCTGCGCCCGTCGGGGGGACGCATGCGAATGCCTCTGTTTGTAGCACTGCTCGCGTCAGGTTGTGCTGAGCCCGAGCTCGCCGATCCCGCGGTCTCGCTCGGGACGGGTGAGCTCGCGTTCGAACCGCTGGTGGAGGGGGGCGCGCTCGCGGTCGTCCACGGACCGCAGGGCGGCTACCACGTCGTTGGCTCGGTCCGCGCGCGCGGCTTCGACCCCGGTGACGCCGACCGTCTCGACGCGCCGAACAACCCCCTCGTCGCGTTCCGCACCTGGCGCGACGATGTCGATCTGACGCTGACGGGCGCCTACCG
>JBEIFN010000486.1:0-2575 GCA_040382435.1 Alphaproteobacteria bacterium | reverse complement strand
TTTTCGGCTTTTGGTCAGCCGATCACGATCTCTCGCGCCGGTCGCTGGATCCTCCATGACTTCGCCTGCACCGCCGCGTGGAACACGAACCTCTCCGTCCGCATCACCGGAACGCGCAGCGGCGTCGTCGTATACGATCAGACGCATGTGCTCGGTGCTCCCGTTGCGCGGACCACGCTCAACCTGAACTTCGCGAACATCGACTCGGTGACAATCACGCCGAGTGGCGGCTCGCCGTACTACTCGATCTATCCCGGCACTCATCTCGCCATCGACGATCTCCACTGGTCGCTCGACGCGAACGCGGACGGCATCGACGACGAACTTCCCACTCCTGGAATCGCGGACCCGACCTTCGACCCCGGCACGGGGGCGAACGGCCCGGTCTACGCGCTGGCGCGGCAGCCCGACGGGAAGATCCTGGTCGGTGGCCAATTCACCACGATCAACGGAGTGACGCGCGGCGGCATCGCACGCCTGAACGCCAACGGGAGCCTCGACGCGAGCTTCAACCCCGGCACGGGTGTGGGTGGTATTGTAAGTGGCTCCCGGGTGGACGCCCTTGCGTTGCAGCCCGACGGGAAGATCCTGGTGGGTGGTTTTTTCACGACCTTCAACGGGCTCGCGCGGAGCTGGATCGCCCGCCTGAACTCGGACGGCACCGTCGACACGAGTTTCAACGCGGCGACGAGCGGCGCGGTCCAGTCCTTTGCACTCCTGCCGGACGGCAAGATGCTCGTGGGCGGTTCGTTCAACGTGCCGCGCCTTGGGATCGCCCGCCTGAACGCAGACGGAAGTGTCGACAACGGATTCAACCTGACGGGGCTCGAGGTGGACACGTTCGATGCCCTCGCACTCCAACCCGATGGAAAGGTACTGGTTGGTGGAGGACTCCTTGTCGGTCCGTTCCTCGAGTACGCCGGCATCGCGCGCTTGAATCCGGACGGTGGTCTCGACACGACCTTTAGCGGAGCAGCGGTCCCCGGCTACGTCGCTGTGCCCTCACTCGCGCTGCAGCCGGACGGCAGGGTGCTCGTCAGTTCGCCCTCTGGATTTAGGCGTACGAACCCGGACGGAAGTCTCGACCCGACCTATGTCTCTGCGTTGGCTGCGACCGAGCTTGTCTTCGCTCTCGTGCTGCAGCCCGATGGCAGGCAGGTGGTAGGCACTCGGGCGGTCGTCGGTGGCGTACCGCAACACAGGATCGCGCGCCTGAACGCCGACGGCAGCTTCGACCAGGATTTCGCGATCGGGCTGGCCAATGGCGCGGTCTACGCGAGTCTGCTTCAACCCGACGGCACGGTGCTGGTGGCCGGCGACTTCACGACCATCGGCGGCGCGTCGCGAAACCGCATCGCCCGTCTTCAGGGCGACTGCAGTTCCGGCGACACCGACGGCGACGGCACCATCGACTGCCTCGACGGCTGTCCGTTGGATGCCAGCCTGACCGCGCAGCTCGGCTACTACGCCGATACCGACGGCGACGGCTTTGGCGCGGGCAGCGCGACGATGTCGTGCACCTCGATCGCGGGTTCAGTCACCAACGACTTCGACTGCAACGACGCGCTTGTCACCTACGCCGACGGCGACGGCGACGGCTTCGGCGCGGGACCGATGAGTGCGTGCGGCGTGGGCAACGGCTCCGACTGCGACGACGCGAACGCCGCCCGCTTCCCGGCCGCGATCGAGAACTGCGCGAACCTCGGCATCGACAACGACTGCGACGGCGTGAACACCGCCGCCGAGGCCATCGACAGCGTCGCGTACTATGTAGACGGCGACGGCGACGGCTTCGGCACCGGCGGCGCGACGATGTCGTGCAGCGTGGTCACGGGTGCGGCCACCAGCAACACCGACTGCAACGATGGGAATCCGTCGGCCTATCCCGGTGCCACCGAGTCCTGCGGCGACACGGTCGACAACGACTGCGACGGCGTGGTCAACGAGGGCTGCGCGCCGTTTGCGGTGGTGCTCGTGGGGAGCGCGACCGGTATCCAGCCGGGGAACACCTTCACGGTGCGCGCGTCGTCCTCGGCCCCGGCGTCTGCGGTGAGCGGTGCGCAGTTCGCGCTCCATTTCGATGCAACGGTGCTGCGGCTCGATGCGGTCGTCCCGATCACGGGTGGCGCGCTGGGCGTCGAGATCGCCGAGTCAATCGACAACACCGCGGGCACGCTCCGCTACGCGCTCGGACTGACCGATCCTGCCTCGCCGCTCCATGGCGGGGCGGATCTGTGCGACCTGGTGTTCACGGTGCTTCCAACGACCGACCAATGCGGCGCTACGGATCTGGTGCAGTGGGGCGCGGTTGGTCCGTTCACCACGCGATTCACGGTGGCAGCAACAGGCGCCGCTCTGGTGCCGCTGGTGGCTCCGCTCGGACCGATCGACATCGACACCGCGCCGCCCGTCCTCACGGGCGTGCCGGCGGCCAACATCACCGTCGCCACCGACGCAGGCTCGACCTTCGGCGCCCTCGTCTCGCTCCCGACGGTGACGGCGGTCGACGCCTGCGAAGGGGCGGTCAGCGTGACCGTCACCGGCGCCATCGCCAGCGGGCTCTACCCGATCGGCA
>JBEIFN010000485.1:0-2591 GCA_040382435.1 Alphaproteobacteria bacterium | reverse complement strand
CCAGGAAGGACGCCACCGCGAAGGTGCGGCCTGCCATGGCTGCGTGCTCATCGGGGAGCCTTCCTGCGAGCGGATGAACCAGGACCTGGACCGTTCGCTGGTCGTCCCGACGGTAGGTGGGGACCCGGAAGCGGCATTCCTCCAGAAATGGGTCGCCTCATGGAGTTGATCGACTGGGTCACCGGACTCCCCGACGACGAGCTTGCGATGCTCGACGATGCCGTGGAAGCCAGGCGACTCCGGCTCGACATGAGCCCGTCGCTCTTGCGCAGCTACGGATGGCCGGAGTCGTGGTCGACGCGGCTGGCGTCGCTCGGCGCGCGCGGGCACGGGCTACGCGAGCTCGCGGTCGCCACACGGGTCGCGCTTCGTGAGCGGGCACGATCAGGCGAGCGCAGGGTGGACCTCGTCTGTACCCGACCCAGCGGAGGACGGGTCGACGTGCTGGACACGTCGGTCGCGGTACGCCGACTGTTCGGCCAGGCGCAGCGCGAGGTGATCGTCGCGGGCTTCCGCGTCAACGACCGCGAGATGCTGGAGCCGCTGCGTCGCACCGCGTCGCGACCCGTCGACGTACGGATGTTTGTGGATATCGACCCAGCCTACACCGCAGACGGCGGCAAGCAGCTTGGCCCGGTCGACCTCGCGTTGTGGCCAGGGGTCTGGTGGTCGCAGTTCATGGACCGCGTCTGGCCCGTGCACATGGACCCGCCGCGGTGCTGGTACGCCCCGTCCACGCTCGGGCCGGACGCGCACGGCGTCTGGAGGTCGATGCACGCCAAGAGCGTCGTCGTGGACAGGCGCTACTGGTTCGTGACCTCGGCGAACTTCACCCGGCGCGGCCACGAGCGGAACATCGAGGTGGGTGCGCTGATCGACGACCCGGTGCGGGCCGCGGCGGTGGTTGACTTGTTCGAGGAGTGGGCCGGGGCTGGGGTGTTTGTGCCGGTGGTTCCTGGAAGCCATGGAGGTGGCGGATGAAGGTCATCACCACGAATGCGAACGTGACCTTCGAGCATCGCGTGGACACGCCACCGGAGACGACCGACGTCGACGTCACTCCGTCCCCGCGGGTCGTCGAAGGCGACGACTTCGGGCGGGCTTCGGTGCCAGCGTTGTTCAGACGGTGCCTGCTGCGGAATCCGAAGGGTGACAGGTGAAGAAGGACCGCTACCAGGCAGCGTCGCGGCTGGTCGAGCTGCTGGAGCACGTCGATGCGGGGATGCCGCTTCGCATCAACGACATCCGCGAGCGGTTCCAGGTGGACGAGGCGTGCGCCCGCTCGTACCGCGACTGGATCGCCGCGCGGCGCGACCTCGTCGAGGAGCGCGAGGCTGGCTTCAAGGTATGGCGGAAACGACCGGCCGGAGACGCCGCGCCGTCAGCGCTCGCACGGGCGGCCGCGCTGTCCTTCGCGGTCGACGCCCTGGCCGAGTTGGATGGGACGGCGCACCTGGACGAGCTTCGAGCTATGGCCAATCACGCGCGGCTCTCGCTCCCCGAAGGCGCGCGGTCCAAGCTCGCGAGAGTCACGCGGACCTTCCGCGCTCGGCACGCCGGGCGGTCGCTGAACCCTGACCGTCGCAACTGGGTCGCCGCGCTGATCCAGGCCATCCAGGACCGACGACTGTGCGGGCTCGACTACGAGAAGCAGGACGGCGCCAGACAGCACTACACCGTCGAGCCGTGGGGGATGCTGCTGAACAACGGCCGCCTCCTACTCGTGGCGGGCAAGCGCCATCTGAGACAACCCACCCGGCGCCGCATCTTCGACATCGACGGCATTCTCGCTCTTGAGGTGCGGGCGGAGCGCTTCGTCGAGCCAGCCGACCACCAAGTCGCCTACGACGACGTGTTCCGCGACTCGATCGGGATCTACTGCGACTGGCCGACCCCCGCCCGGGATGTGGTCCTCCGTGTTGGCGACCGCCACGCCGTGGCCCTCCGCCATCGCGCCATTCACGTCTCCCAACAGCACCAGGATCTGGGCGATGGGCGGATCGAGGTCCGCCTCCGCGTCGTGCTGTGCCCGGACCTGGTGTCGTTCGTTCTCGCGATGCTGCCTCACGTCGAAGTCGTCGAGCCCCAGGACCTTCGAGAGCAGGTTGCCCGGCACTTTTCGGGTGTCACCACGAGCTGACCGATCCGAACCGGATCGGTCATCGCTAGCACCGATCCGACCCGGTCTGGTCAGTACAATGCTGGGTTGCCAGTGTCGGATCGAGTGCGCATCCTGTTCACAATCGCCGCGAGGACGGCGTTTGGAGAACCACATGGACAAGGCATGGGGCTATGTGATGAACGCCGTCGACGGTGACACCCTCACCCTGGACGTCGATTCGGTCAGCCGTGACAACAAGTACGCCTACGGCGACGTCGAGCGCGTTCGGCTGCGAGGCCAAAACGCGCCGGAGGTCGGCGACCGAGGGAGCGCCAGGGCCACCGGTCGTTTGCGCGCGAGCTTGGTGGGCCGGCGCGTCCGCGTCGACATCCATGCCCGCGACAAGTTCGGCCGCCTCGTCGCCGACGTTGACCCCAACCCGTAGGAGGACGCATGCACCATCATCGGTACGGCGACCTCGGTCGCATCT
>JBEIFN010000484.1:0-2597 GCA_040382435.1 Alphaproteobacteria bacterium | reverse complement strand
GGCCGTCAGCGTCGGCAGTCGGTTGTGCCGCGCATCGAGGACGACCTGCTGCGCGGCAGCGAGGCGCGCCTCGGCCACCGCGACGTCGGGGTGCCGCAACGCGACCTCGACCAACAACGCATCGAGCGCCTGCGCCTGCGCGCCAACCGTGGGCGTCCCGTCCGCCACGATCTCCGCACCCGGCGCGCGTCCCATCGCGATCAGCAGGGCATCGCTCGCATCGGCGACCTGTCGCCGCGCCGACATCGCGGTCACCTCGGCGCTCCGGAGCGCGGCCTCCAAGCGAAGGACATCGACCGCGACCAGCCGCCCCGCCTCGGCGAGCAGCTGCCCCCGCCGCCAAGCGGCGTCCGCCGCCGAGACGGCCGCCTCTGCCGTCGTGACCGCGCGCTGCGCCCCCCACAAGGTCCACCAAGCGCGCGCCGTCGCAGCGAGCGCGGTGTTGACCGCCGACGCGGCCTGATGCTCCACCAGGGTCACGGCCTCCCGCGCCTGACGCGTTGCCGCGAGGTTGGTGTCCCGCCGCAACCCGCGGAGCAGGTCTTGGCTCGCAGACAGCGTGAACGCGGGCTGGAAGTAGGCTTGGTCGAACGACCCATCGGCGAGCGCGATCGCGCTGCGAAACGAGGACAGCGCGCCCTCGAAGTTCAGGCGCGTCCCGAACGGGGTACGACCAGAGACCGAGGTCGAGAGGCTCCAGTTCGTCGACACGCTGCGAAAGGGGTCGGGGAACGGCGGTTGGAACTGCAGGCTCTGGGTCCGCCCCGCATTGAACGTAGCCCCAAACGTCGGGTCCCACGCGCCCTGAGCGGCCGTCACGCGGGCCTCGGCGGGACCGAGCTGCCGACGGGCTGCGCAGATGTCGGGATGGCCCGACCGCGCTTCGAGCAGCGCTTGCTCCAAGGGGATGGCATCGGCGGCGAGCGCGACCGACCACAGCGTCCACAGCAAACTCATGCCGGCCTCCCCGACGTCGACCAAGCGCGGCCCACCCACGCCGAGAGATCATCGAGCCAAACGTAGAGCATGGGGACCCACCACAGCGTGAGGAAGGAGGAGGCGATCATGCCGCCCATGATGCACCGTCCCAGCGGCGCGTAGGGCAGCCCGATGAAGCTCTCGGTGCCGACCGCCATCGGCACGAGGCCCAAGATCGTGGTCGCCGCCGTCATCAAGATCGGACGCAACCGCGTCCGACACGCATCGAGCACGGCGTCCTCGCGCGACAACCCCTCCTCGCGCGCCGCCGCGATGCGGTCGACGAGGACGATCCCGTTGTTGACGACCACGCCGACGAGAACGACCAACCCGAGCCCGGCCATGACATCGAGCGGCGTGCCCGTCAGGTACAGGCCCCAGAATGCCCCCAACACCGCGAGCGGGATGGTGGTCAGCACACCGAGAGGCAGCAGCCAGCTCTCGAACATGACGCCCATCAACAGGTAGACGAACACACCGCTCATCGCGAGCGCGAACATCGTCGCCGTGTCCTGCTCGGCCTGATCCGACCGCCAGGCATCATCCTGCAAGCTCACGCCGCGCGGCAGCGCGAGGTCGGACATCGCGAGCGCGAGGTCGGCGTCGAGCTGCTCCCGGTCGATGTCCGAGGCGAGATCGAGCTGGACGTGGACCGCAAGACGTCGATCGGTCCGGCCCCGACTCCCCGGTCCACGCGCCACCGCGATGTCGCTCAGCGCGCGCACGGGCGAGGCTCCGGTCGCGGTGACCACCGGGAAGTCGAGCACCGCCGAGATGTCTTGGCGGTCAGCGAGCTCGATGCGGCTGATGACGTCGACCTCATCACCGCCGAGCGTCAGCGGTGGCAAGGCCTGGTTTCCCCGGACGGCGAACGCCAGCGTCTGGGCGACCGCGACCGCGGACGTCCCCGCCCGCGCGAGCGCGTCGGGCCGCGGACGCACGCGCAGCTCGGGCCGACCGTCACTCTCGATCTCGGGCTGCGCGCCGGTCACCCCTGGCACGGTGCGCGCCCGCCGCGCGACCTCCTCGGCGATCGGCTCCAACACCTCGGCGTCCTCGCCGAACAAGCTCAGCCGCATCCGCCCATTGTCGCCATCGCCCCGGCCCAGCGAAGCGACGACCCCGGGAAGATCCTCGGGGAGCTCGTCTCGGATCGCTTCGAGCACCTCGTCTCGGGTGCGGGGTCCGCCTTCCTTGAGAAAGACCTGAATCTCGCCGCGGTCTCCGGTCTCGCGGATCGAGATGTGCACCATGTCGATCCCGTTTTCTTCGCGGACCCCATCGAGCGCGGCTTCATAGGCGTCCGCGATCGCGGCACGCTCCTCGAGCGTCGCCTCCGGGGGGAGGCTGAGCGCGATCTCAAAACTCAGCGGTCCGCCCTCCTCGCCCGGGGTGCACTGCACGCCAGGGACCGCGACGACGACCGTGAGCAGGAACACGCTGAACGCCCCGGCCACGACATCACCGGGCCGGGCCATCCAGTAGGCGAGGCTGCGCGCATACCGCTCGGCGAGGCGAGCCACCCATCGGGGCTCAGGCACCGGCGTGCTCGGGCCGAGTCGCGCCGAGGCGAGCGGCGAGAACGTCAACGCGACGAGCAGGCTGGCGCCGAGACTGAG
>JBEIFN010000483.1:0-2609 GCA_040382435.1 Alphaproteobacteria bacterium | reverse complement strand
CGGGTTACGGGTTTCCGGACTTCGGCCCGGAAATCGTTGCGAACTCGCCCTGAACAGCATGACCAGCTCGCGGCGGAATACGCCTAGCCCCTGAGCAATCCCATGAACACCAACAAGCTGACATGCCGCGCGAGCCTTGCCGCCATCTTGGTTCTGCTGTCGGCGCTCTCCGCCCCGCCCGCGCGGGGGCAGACGCTGAACGACCTCTATCCCGAGCTCGCGACCCTGCTCGCGGCCGACGGCGACGCTTCAGAGCAGTTCGGCCGGAGCGTCTCCCTGTCGGACGACACGCTCGCGGTCGGCGTGCCCTTCGACGACGTCGGGGCGAACGCCTCCCAAGGCAGCGTGCGGGTGTTTGTCCGCAGCGGTTCGTCGTGGATCCTCCAGTCAACCTTGACTGCAGCCGACGGCGCGGCCAACGACTACTTCGGAACCCGGGTGTCGCTGTCCGGGGACACGCTCGCGGTGTCGGCCCCGTACGACGACGTGGGGGCGAACGCAAACCAGGGGAGCGTCCGCGTGTTCGTCCGCAGTGGTTCGGCGTGGGTCGCGCAGGCGACGCTCGTGGCCGCGGACGGTGCCGCGTTCGACTACCTCGGCGAAGACTCGCTGTGCCTGTCGGGGAACACGATCGCGGTGGGGGTCACGTACGACGACGTGGGCGCGAACGCCGACCAGGGCAGCATCCGGATCTTCGTGCGCTCCGGATCCTCGTGGGGGGCCCAGGCGACGATCCTCGCCCCGATCGCTGCGCCGTTCGCGTACTTCGGGGGGGTCCTGTCCCTCTCGGACGAAACGCTCGCGGCGGGATGCCCCTCGGACGACGTGGGCGTGAACGCCAACCAAGGCAACGTCCGCGTGTACGTCCGGAGCGGCGCGACGTGGAACCTGCAGGCCTCGCTGACGGCCGCCGACGGCGCGGCGAACGACTACTTCGGCGATGTGGTGTCGGTGTCCGGGGACACGCTCGCGGTGGGGGTCCCGTACGACGACGTGGGGGCGAACGCAAACCAGGGGAGCGTCCGCGTGTTCGTCCGCAGCGGTTCGGCGTGGGCCGCGCAGGCGACGCTCGTGGCCGCCGACGGAGGTACCACCGATTACTTCGGCTCCGCGATCGCGCAGGCCGGCAACTCCATCGCGGTCGGCGTGCCGCAGGACGACCTGGGCGCGAGTACCGACCAGGGCAGCGTCCGCGTGTTCGTCCGCAGCGGTTCGTCGTGGATCGCGACCGCCACCCTGCTGGCGGCCGACGGGGTCGACGGCGACTTCTTCGGCGCGCCGGTCGCGATGTCCGGCGACGCGATCGCCGTCGCGGTCCCGAGTGACAACGTGGGTGCCAACGTCGACCAGGGCACGGTGCGGATGTTCGGGAACTACCGGGTCTTCAACGACACACGGAACACGGGGCACGACGGCCTTGCGTCGGCGATCGCCGCGGACTTCTCCGGCGACCGCCTGCTCGCCGGCGCCCCGGCCTTCGCCGAGGCCGACGGCATCGTCGACGCCTCCTCGAAGCGCCTCACCTTCGTCGGCCTCGAGCCGCTGACGCTCTCGTCGACGGCCTTGATGCAGGTCGCCACCGGCACGGTGTTCGAGAAGTCGCCCGACGCGGCCGCCGCCGGCCTGACGATCGCCGGCAAGCTGGTCGCCCCGAGCGCCGGCACGCTGACCTTCGAGCAGCTGTCGGTCTCCTCCGGCGGGCAGTTCCTGCAGCGCAACAGCACGGTGCTCGTGAACCAGGCGCTGTCGAGCAATTCGGGCGGCGTCTGCTACCTGCAGGGCCCGGTGCTTGCCGAGTCCGTGTCGACCGCCGTCGGCGGGCAGAACCGCGTGGCGGGCGACACCGACGTCTTCGCCAACTACGTGAACGCCGGTTCGACGGTGATCCAGCGCGGCATCCTCTACATCTACGGCACGCTGACGAGCACGGGCACGATGACGGGCCAGTTCAACAACGGCCTGCTCCCGCCGAACCCCGGCGACGGCTACTCGATAGGCGGCGACTACGTGGTGTCCGCGTCCTCGTCGATCGTGCTGCCGGACCCCGTGTGGTGGCTTCGCGTCGGCGGCGACTTCGACGTGGCCATCGACGACGCCTCGCGCTTCGTGATGGACCAGGCCACGCTCGAACTGACCGGCATCGGCGACGCGCCCACCCAGGCGGTGGAAGCGGTCGCGACGGACTTCGGCCCCGTGAACGCGGGCTTCTCGACGTCGAACTTCCTGCTCGGCGCGCTGCGCGTGCGGGCCGGCGCGACGGTGCACCTGGTGGACGCACACGGCAACGCTCCGGGCGTCGGCAACGAGGCGATCTACGTGAACGACCTGGTGGTGCCCGCGGGCGCGACGCTCGTGACCAACGGCTTCAAGGTCTACGCGCGTGCGGTGACGATCGCCGGCGCCGTGTCGAACCCCGCCGACGTCGTGGTCGTGCCGGGCACGCCGCCCTGCACGGGCGACCTGTTCACAGACGGCATCGTGAACGGCGCGGACCTCGGGATCCTGCTCGCCGGCTGGGGCACCTGCGGCGCGGGCAGCTGCATCGCGGACCTCAACGCCGACGGGCAGGTCGACGGCGCGGACCTCGGCGCGCTGCTCTCGAGCTGGGG
>JBEIFN010000482.1:0-2611 GCA_040382435.1 Alphaproteobacteria bacterium | reverse complement strand
GCTGATGCGCGCCTTTCCCTTCACCATCGAGGGTGCGGTCGGTCAGGCCCGCGCCACCACGCTCCATCTCGCGCGTGGCGACATCCAGACCCCGGTCTACATGCCGGTGGGCACGCAGGGAGCGGTGCGCGCGGTGCCGATGCCGATGCTGCACACCACCGGCACGCAGATCTTGCTCGCCAACACCTACCACCTGTCGCAGCGACCGGGTGCGGACCTCGTCGCCAAGCACGGTGGCCTGCACCGCATGATGGGCACCGAGCTGCCGATCCTCACCGACTCGGGTGGGTTTCAGGTGTTCAGCCTCGACAAGACGGTGACCGAGGAGGGCGTCACCTTTCAGTACGAGGTCGACGGGAACAAGACCTTCCTGTCGCCCGAACGTTCGATGGAAATCCAACAAAAGCTCGGTGCCGACATCGCCATGGTGTTCGACGAGTGCTTGGCGTTTGGCACCGGTCGCGCCTACGCAGAGGAGAGCCTAGAGCGGACCCATCGATGGGAAGCGAGGAGCAAAGCGGCTCACACGCGAGAAGATCAGTCGCTGTTCGGCATCGTGCAGGGGGGCTTTTGGCCGGACCTGCGCCGGCGGTCCGCCGAGGCGGTCGCCAAGATCGGGTTCGATGGCTACGCGATCGGCGGGCTGTCGGTGGGCGAGGGGCACGACAAGATGTGCACCGTCCTCGACGCCACCACGCCGTACATGCCGTGGGACGCGCCGCGGTACCTGATGGGGGTCGGTCGTCCGCTCGACCTGGTGGAGGCGGTCGCTCGGGGCGTCGACATGTTCGACTGTGTGATTCAAACGCGCCATGCGCGCTCGGGGGTGATGTGGACGTCGCACGGTCGGGTGCGGATCACGGACCGTCGGTACCGCGGCGACATGCGTCCGCTCGACGAGACGTGCAGCTGCGTCACGTGCACCACCACGACGCGCGCCTACCTACATCACTTGTTTCAAGTCGGCGAAATCTTGGGCGCTACGCTCGCCTCCGTCCACAACATCGCCTGGTTCCATCAGTTCATGGGCAGGATGCGCGCGAGCATTCTCGACGGTTCGTTCGAGACGTTCCGCGCCTGGGTGCATTCGGTCTACCCCGAGGGGGCACCGGAGGAGCCCGAGGGGCGCCCTTGGACGACCGACGTCGACGCACCGTCGCAGCAGGCCCCCGGTGCGCCGGCGCGCCAGGCACCACGCAACGCTCGGCCCGGGGCCCCGGCGCCTCGTCCGGCGCGCGGAGGTTTCGGAGGTAAGGGGGGGCCTTCGGGTCCGGGTCGCGGGGGGCGCGGCCCCAACCGTTGACGAATCCTTGCTTTTGCCGCGGAGCGCCGTTAGTCCGCGCGTCCTGAGCGGAGGGTGCGTGGCGAGTGAGGATCTGATCGAGATTGAAGGTTCGGTCGAAGAAGTGTTTCCAGGCGGAAACTTCTTGGTTCGCACCGAGGCCGGTACCGACGTCCACGCTCACCTTGCCGGCAAGCTTCGGCGCTTCCATATCCGCGTCGTCCTCGGTGACCGGGTCACGGTCGCGGTGTCGCCGTACGACCTGTCGCGCGGACGGATCATCTTCCGCCACAAGTGAGCGGTTGCCGTCCGTCGGCGCAGCCTGGCGAGCGCAGGCGGGCTAGGTCTCGCGCCGAAGCCTCACCGCTAGGGCGGTGGCGAGCGTCGAGGAGGCGAGGATGACCTTGAGGGTTGGCTGGGTGTCGGGCAGTCTGCGTGCGGGGTCCTTGCACACGGCGCTTGGGCGCGCGCTGGCGGGCTTGACGGCGGCCGACGTGTCGTGGTGCGAGCTGCGCTTCGACGCGCTCCCGCTGTACAGCGACGATCTCGGCGCGCCGGAGGTCGTCACGGTGTGGCGGGACGCGCTCGCGGAGCTGGACGCGCTGATCGTCCTGACGCCCGAGTACAACCACAGCCTGCCAGGTGGGCTGAAGAACGCGATCGACTGGGCTTCGCGTCCCGCCTACCGCTCGGTGTTCGCGGGGTTGCCCGTGGGGTTGATCAGCGGCTCGCCCGGCGCGGTCGGCGGCGCGAGGGCGCAGGCCCATGCCCGCAACGTGTTCGCCGGGATGTTGACGCCGGTCTACCCCGGGCCCGAGGTCGCGATCGGCGGGATGGCGTCCAAGGTCAACGCCGACGGCTTGGTAGACGCGCCGACGGCCGCCTTCGTCACGGACTGGCTGATGGGCTTCCTCAAGTGGGCGGCTGCGACGGGGCGTCTCCGGGCGGCGTAGCGTGCGAAAGGTCGGGGCCAACGAGGCGTACGTCGGCTTGCACGGTGACGGCGCGCAGGCACTCGGCGAGGCCCTTGGCTTGGGGATCGGGGCGCAGGTTCGCGGCGACCCCGGCGCCGAGCCAGCCGATCAACTCGATGTTGAGCGCCATCAGGTTCGGCAGGGCGTGGACGACGATGGGGCCGTCAAAGTCGAGGGTCGCCGCGAGCCAGGCCGGCGTCACCAGGCGGCACAGCTCGTCCCAGCCGATCGGATCCTTGGCCCAGAACCCGACGTTCGCGTTGCCGGCCTTGTCTCCTGAGCGTGCGTGCAGGAAGGCGCCGAGCGGCATCGCGGTGGTCTGCGCGGGTGCGGGCGGGGTCGTGGGGGACCGTGG
>JBEIFN010000481.1:0-2612 GCA_040382435.1 Alphaproteobacteria bacterium | reverse complement strand
CGCTGGAAGTGCTCAGAAGAGCGGCGGGAGCCCCGTACACGCCTCAAACGCTGACGTGCAGCCGGCTGCCTGTTGGCAGGCAAGGCAGTCGGGAGCGTAGGCGTCGACGGCGCACGCACCCAGACAGTCGGTGACGACACACGTGGCATGGGCTCCGAAGCAATCCGCACATTCGCCCGACAGCGCGAAGGCGTGCGCCGGGTTGGCGCTCGCCTGGACGTCCGCCATGCAGGCAGCAACGAGCGGTTCAAAATCGGGCGTCAACATCACGCCTACGGCTTGGCCTTCGCACTGGATCAACTTGTCCGCGAGGTCGAACGTCGGGTCGTTCACGATCCCCAGATCCCCCGGGTTTTGACACGCGTCGGTGGGCACGCTGCCGCTCGACGCCGTGTCGGCGGGTGCCGACGGCGCCTGGGTGGTGAACTCCCGCCCGCTGCATCCTTCGAAGGCCGGTGTGCAGCCGGCCGTTTCGGCGCACGCATCGCACTCGGCACCTGGAACGAGGCACTCGATGGTACAGGCCTGCATGGTGCAAGCGAAGAGGTCTCCGAAGCAGGACGCACAGGCGGGCGTCAGCGTGAACGCATTTTCGGGCTCGGACGACACCGGCTCCGCCGCGAGGCACGCCGCGATCGCGGCCGCCAACTGCGAGCTCCCGAGGCTCTCGACGGCGCACAAGGCACCACGTTGAAGGATGCTATGGCTCGGGTCGTCGAGTGCGGCGGCGTCGATCGGATTGACGCACGCTCCGAGTTCCGTGGTGTCCGTGGTGTCCGTCGTGTCCGTCGTGTCCGTCGTGTCCGTCGTGTCCGTCGTGTCCGTCGTGTCCGTCGAGGTTTCGGCTGAGACGTCACTCGCCGTGTCACCGCCGGCCGGCGCGTCTGTCGGCCCTTGGCACGCCATGAAGGGAACGACCACCAAAGGCCACAAGCGGCGTTGCCGGGGGCGGAGCGACATGGGCATCTCGATGGCAGAGTTGTGGAGGTCTGTGGTGGATTCGAACGATGTTCTTGTCACCCACGCGCCGGGTACGCGCAAGGGGGCGGAGGATCCAGACGCCGGTCACGCTTCCCCTCCGGTGGCCCCTCCCGCGTGCGGGGTGGGCTATGCTGTCCACATGATCGATGTCCTCGCCTTTCGACCTCTTTGGTTCCTCGGCCTCCTCGCATGCGGCCCGGAAGGATCGTCGCCAAAGGCTACCGAGCCGGAGCCGGAGAGCGACACCCACGCAGCGGTCGAACCTGACACGGACATCGCCCCGAGCGCTCCGGACACGCCGGCCGAAACGGACGCGCCGCCGAATCTGCCCCCTCTCGGCGACACAGCCGCGCCCGTCACGCGGCGGTGGGCGCCGGCGACCGTCGCGTCCCTCCCGCTCACGCCGTGCACGCCGATCTCGACGGCGGAGGGTGTGCGGCTCGTTCGGCCCCCTGCGGACCCGGTGTGGGACGCGCAGGCCTTCGAGCCGGCCAGCCGGTCGCTGTTCGTCGGCGGCGGCCTCGCTGTCGCCGACCTCGATGGCGACGACCGCCTCGACGTGGTCCGCACCGCTTACGACAGCCGGGTCGTCTACCTCGGCGCCACGCCCGACGGTGGGTGGCAGGATCGGAGCGCGACGCTCCCCGAGCTGCCGGCGCGGACCACCGGTGTCACGGCCGTCGACCTCGATGCGGACGGCGATCTCGACCTTCACCTCAACGCCTTTCGGGACGCGAGCGTCCTTCTTCGAAACGACGGCGCAGGCCTTTTCGCCGTCGATGCCGCCGCGCCGATCCCCGGCGCGCTCGGGGCGCAGCACCTCTCGAGCAGCTTTGGCGATCTCGATGGTGACGGCGATCTCGACGCCTTCGTGGCGGGCTACGGGCCGCTGATCCAAGATGGACGCCTCCCCGATGGCGACCCGTCGTCGCTGTACCTCCAAGGCCCTGACGGCGTGTTCGAAGACCTCGTCCCGTCGCGACCCACGCCCGATCCGCTGTGGACGGCCCACACGTTCTCTGGGGCTTTCGTCGACTTCGATAGAGACCAACGGCCGGGCTTGTACCTCGTCAACGACTTCGGTTGGACGTTCCCGACCCTGCTCCTCGCGCCGACGGCCGCTGGGCTCGTCTGGCGTCCGACGCCGTTGGAGTCCGCGGCCGAGAACATGGGCCTCGCCCTCGGCGATCTGAACGAGGACGGCGTCGAGGACGTGTTCGTCGCGGCGTGGGGGACGTCGTCGTTGTGGCTGTCCGACCGCAGTGTCGGCTGGTACGAGGCGTCGGCCGCACGGCGTCTGTTGCCGGATCGGTCCGTCGGCCAAGAGGTGGGCTGGGGGGCGGACTTCGGCGACCTCGACAACGACGGCGACCTCGATCTCGCCAGCGTCTACGGCGAGCTGAGCGTGGAGGCGAACAACGCCAACCCCGCCGTCCAACCCGACGCGCTGTGGCTCCAAGGCGCCGACGGCACCTTCGTCGATGTCGCGCCCGCGTGGGGCCTCGACCACGGCGGTCGTTCGCGCAACGTCGCGCTCGTCGATCTCAACCGCGACGGGTGGCTCGTCCAGCTCACGGTCGATGTGCGCTCGCCCGTGCTCCGCGCGATGGGCCGCTGTTCGGCGGAAGGGG
>JBEIFN010000480.1:0-2623 GCA_040382435.1 Alphaproteobacteria bacterium | reverse complement strand
GGTGCGGAGCATACCTCACGAGGCCGGATGTTGGTGGCTTCGTCGCTTGGGCACCGTAGCTCAGGCTCGCCGATGTCCGATCGCGACCCAGCCCGCGGACCAAGCGCCGTGGTCGGGCATCGGCACCACCCGTTGGGCGAGGTTGACCCCCGCCTGAAGCACGCGCAGGCCGCGCAACGCGCGACGCCGCCAAGCACCGTCGGCGGTGTGAAACCCGACGTCGGCGCCACCGAACGGGCCAGCGCGTTGGAGCGCCAGGTCGTCGCGCTCGAACAGCGCGCGCCAGGCATCGTCAGACATCAGGTCGAGGTTGTGCAGGGGGAGCAGCGCCGGATGCAACGCGCGGAGGAGCATGCCGCCGAGCCCGCGGTAGTTGGGGATGGTGACCGCGAGCAGTCCGCCGGGCCGGAGCAAGCGAAGGTGGCGCGCGACGGCATCGGCAGGGTCGGTGAAGTGTTCCAGGAAGCCGAAACTCACCACGGCGTCGAACGTGCCCCACCACGGGGCGAGCGCAGCGTCATCGAACAGGTCGGCCTGCAGAATCTGCGCGGGCGCGACGCCGATGCTTGTGAGGTTGGCCCGGCTGCTCTGGACGCCCGACTCGGTGTATTCGAGGCCCCAGGGGTCGATACCGAGATCGCGGTGCAGCCGGATCAGGTTGCGTGCCGGGGCGCAGCCGACCTCGAGCACGCGCGGCGGCGTCTCGGTCCCCGCGTCGAGCGCTCGGAGCGCGGGGCCGAGCAGGTGGTCGTGCAGGACGATGTCTTGGTGGCTTCGCCAACGTCGCGCGTCGCGCGTCGCGCCGTCGGGGCCGCCTTGGCCCGCCGCCCACACGTCCTCCCAGAACGCTCGCTCAACGAGGCGCAACGGCCCTCCACCGGGAAGACTGTAGCGTGTGACCCCGCCTCCGACGACCCACCTTGACGCGCGCCCCTCCTCTCCGGTACACAGGGCAGGATGCGGAGGTTTCGATGAAGACTTGGCACGCGCTCGCGCTCTTGGCGCTCATCGCCTGTGGGGGTTCCGATACGGACGCCACCGACACCGGTGACACCGCGGACACCACGGACACCACGGGTGGCGGGACGTCGCAGAACGCCAACCCGCTTTCGACGCCGCCGACCGGGTCGCTGACCTGCTTTGCGCCCCAGACGACGTACGACGCCACGACCTGGTTGTCGCAGACCCTCGCCGACGGGCTCGCCGGCACGACGAAGTCGTTGGTGGGCACCGCGACGGACTTCGAGGACGAGACGGCCGAGGACAACCGCGAGATCACGATGTGGTTTGACGACGCGATCGACGCGACGCCTGACTTTTTCCAAGAGGTCGGCGACGACGGGACCGTCACCTTCGACGCGCCGGTCTGCCAGCCGATCAGCTACCTGGCCGCGCCGGTTCCGGGTCTTGAGGACGCCAAGCCCACCTACAAGGTGCATCAGATCTACGGGCCGAACACGACCGAGGCCGAGTTCATCAGCGTCTCGTCGGACAGCTACAACGTCATTCCCGCGATCTTGGGCATCACGCCTGACCCCACGAAGTCGATCATCGCGGGCACCGCGTTCGACTGCACCCGTTCGCCCGACACCTTGTCCGAGATCGATGACGGCAAGATGGAGAACGTCCAGATCCGCGTCCGCAACCTCGACGGCACGGAGCCGGCCGGTGTCGCGGTCCGCTACTTCATCGAGAACTTCCCCGACCGCGATCAGCCCGACACCAGCCCCGACGGCCTGTTCGTCGCGATCAACGTGCCGCCGGGCGACATGCGGGTCGAGATGTGGGGGCTGGTCGACGGCGAGGAGAAGATCCTCGGGACCTCCGTCATCAAGTCGGAGGCGAACAGCATCAACATCACCAACTTGTTCGCTGGTTTCGACAGCGTCAAGTTCCCGGACAGCTGCGTCACGCCCTGAGGCGTCGAACCCGCAAACCTACGATGGCGGGCCAGCCGCCCGCCCGCATTCTGGAGGGCGGCATGGTCCTTTGGCTCTCGACGTTCCTGACGCCCACGTTGGCGTTCGCGCAGACCCCGGCTCCGGCACCAGCACCGGCCCCGGCCCCGGCTCCGGTGGAGGCCGCGGCAGCGACACCTGACGCTGAGGCAGCGGCCCCTAGCGAGTCCTCAGCGAGCGCACAGGCCCCGGTGGCCCCCGCGACGCCTGAGCCTTCGCTCGACGCGCTGCTGCAGCGCATGGCGGCCTTGGAGAGCGAAGTCCAGAGCTTGCGGGCGCAGGTTCCGCTGCCCGCCGTGGACTTGACGGTACCGACCAAGGCCGACAAGCTCACGCCGATCGCGAGCCCGCGCCCGGGTCTCTCTTTGGGGGACCCGAAGGGGTTTCACCTCGACATCTCGGGCTACTTCCGGACGCGTGGCTACGTGTTCGGCGCCAAGCTCTCCGAAGGCGCTGGCGTCACCGGGGGCCTGTACGCCAACCAGGAGACGTCGGGCCGGTACATGACGATGCGGTTGCGGACCGGCTTCAAGTTCGCGTGGAAGGACACCGCGAGCCTCAACGTGCACGTCCAGGCCCTCGACAACGTGGTGTGGGGCGACAACGCCGGCATCTCCAGCGTCGCGCTGTTCGGTGAGCAGCCGAGCACCACCCGCATCGATGGG
>JBEIFN010000479.1:0-2625 GCA_040382435.1 Alphaproteobacteria bacterium | reverse complement strand
GCACGACCTTGACGGCGTCGGGGGCCGCGAGTTCGGCGCCGTCGAGCATCGAAGCGGTGGGGGGGGAGACCCACGCCAACAGCTGCCCCAGCTGCTGCTGCTGCTGAGACGGCACGCGCGGATCGACGGCGAGCCCCTCGGCGAGCGGCGTGACTTCGGCCAACACCGCCGGGCTGGTCAAGCCGAGCGCCAGCGCCAGCGTCACCGCCTCCGCCCGGATCTGACCCGATCGGCCGGCGTCGCGCGCGGTTCGCAGCAGCGCGTCCAACGCGGCGCGGTCGGTCCTTTGACCCGAGACAGCAGCCGCGAACACCACCTCGTCGTCGATCTCGACCCAAGGCCAGAACGCGGCGCGCCCCAAGCCCGCGCCGAGCAAGGCCAACCCGCCGGCGACGACCACGATGCCCGCTGTCGTCACTGGCAGGTTGCGCTTGCTCACGCGTCGTCCTCCCCGTCGATCTCGACGAACGAGACCGCAGGCGTCGGGGCGTCCGAGGCCTCGATCGAGGTCTCTGCGGCTGAGACCGCTTCGACGTCGACTTCGTCCTCGGCTTCGACCTCGGCGAGGCGCGCGATGTCGACGATACGTTCGCCGGCGTCCAGGCGCATCAACCGCACACCCTTGACCGCACGGCTCCGACGCTTGGGAACGCTCCCGGCAGCGATACGAATCACCCGGCCGGTGTCGGTCACCAGCATCAGCTGATCATCGGGAGCGACCTCGATCGCACCCACGACGGCACCCGTCGCCTCGCCGGTCCTAAACGCCAAGATCCCCTTGCCGTAGCGCCGCTGCAGCCGGTAGGCCTCGAACGGGATCCGGCTACCAAAGCCGAGCTCGGTCACCGTGAGCAGCGACGTCTCGGTGTCGGCCTCGACCGCCTCCTCGTTGCCGTCGTCGCCGACCTCGACCTCTTCAACGATCTCCTCGTCATCGGCGGCGTCGAGCAGCGCGTCCGCCGGTGCGAGCACCGCGTCGATCACCTCGTCCCCGGTCGGCAGATCCATGCCGTAGTTCCCCCGCGCGGACCGGCCGTAGACCGGCACATCGGCGAGCGGGAACCGGATGCACTTCCCGCCGCGGCTGAACAGCACGACGTGCAGGTCTGCCCGATCGACAACGCGAACAACGACCAACGCGTCATCGTCGGCCACGCCGGCGGCGCGCATGCCCCCCAAGCGCAGGTTGCGGAACTGCGAGAGGGCTGTGCGCTTAACGAGACCCTGTCGGGTCACGAACAGCAGGCTGACGTCTTCGGTGTCGAGCTCGGGCACCGGAACGACGGCCTTGACCGTCTCGTCCTCGGGCACCGGCACGAGGTTGACGATCGGGCGCCCACGGCTGTCGCGCTCGGTCTCGGGCACATCGTAGACGTGCAGCGGAAACACCGTGCCTTGATCGGTGAACACGAGCATCAAGCTGTGGGTGTTGGCGATGAACAAGCGGGTGACGAAGTCCTCTTGGCGCGTCGCCATGCCGCGCTTGCCCATGCCGCCGCGCTTCTGGGTGCGCCAAGCATCAGGCTTACAACGCTTGATGTAGCCCGCATGCGACATCGTCACGACCTGATCTTCGGGCGCGACGAGATCGATCATCCGCAGCTCGGCGTGGTTGTCGACGATGCGCGTGCGGCGCGGGTCGGCGAAGCGCTCGCGGACCTCGACCAACTCGCCGCGGACGACCTCACGGAGCTTGTCCTCGGAGCTGAGAATGGCTTCGAGCTCGGCGATCTGGGCCTTGACCTCGGTGTACTCGTCGAGGATCTTCTGACGCTCCATGCCCGTCAGACGCTGAAGGCGCATGTCGAGGATGGCCTGGGCTTGCAGCTCGCTGAACCCGAAGCGCTCGACCAGGGCCTCACGGGCCTCGGGCACCGAAGAGGACTCGCGGATCGTGGTGATGATCGCGTCGATGAGATCGAGCGCCTTGAGGAACCCCTCGAGCAGATGCGCACGTTCACGCGCCTTGCGAAGCCGGAACCGGCTGCGGCGCAAGGTGACCTCGCGCCGGTGGGCCAGGTAATGCAGCAGCATCTCGCGCAGCGTCAGCACGCGCGGGCGGTCATTGACGATCGCGAGCAAAATCACCGAGAACGTGCTCTGCAGCGCCGTGTGCTTGTACAGGTGGTTGAGCACGACCTCACCGACGGCGTCGCGCTTGAGCTCGACCACGATGCGCATGCCCTGACGATCGGACTCATCGCGCAGTGCTGCGATCCCCTCGATACGCTTCTCCTTGACCAGATCGGCGATCGACTCGATCAACCTCGCCTTGTTGACCTGGTAGGGCAGCTCGTCGATCACGATGGCGACGCGGCCGTTGTCGAGCGTCTCGAACTCCGCGCGCCCACGGACGAGCATCTTGCCGCGGCCCGTCGTGTAGGCTTCGCGAACGCCTGCGCGGCCGTAGATCGTACCCGCCGTCGGAAAGTCGGGGGCAGGGATGTAGGCCATCAGGTCGTCGTCGCTCAGCTCGGGATCGTCGAGCAACGCCACGCAACCGTCAACCACCTCGCCGAGGTTGTGCGGCGGGATCTTGGTGGCCATACCAACGGCGATGCCCTCCGAGCCGTTGACGAGCAAGTTGGGGAACCGGCACGGGAGCACCTCAGGCTCTTCGGTCGT
>JBEIFN010000478.1:0-2630 GCA_040382435.1 Alphaproteobacteria bacterium | reverse complement strand
GCCGGTGGTCATCGTCGACGGGGAGGGGCCCTTGTCTGGCCTTTCCGGAGCGTTGGCGTTGCCGCTCGCGGAGCGCGCGGCGGTGGGCGTGGGCGTGGGGTGCGCGCTGGCCGGACAGCCTTGCCTGTTCGTGCTCGGCGATGCCGGCCGCGTCGCGGCGCTCGCTGAGTCGCTGGCTGATGCCGGGGACATCGCTGCGCGCGGGTGGCGCGTTCCGTTCGTCGTCGTCGTCGATGTCGACGCGGTGACAGCGGGGACGACGCCGGGGCTCGCTGCGCTGGTCGCCAGCGGGGTGACGGTTCGCTGGGCTGCCATGGACGCGCTACCCGAAGCCGTTGGCGCGGCTTGGTCGGCAGGCGTGCCCGCCGTTCTCCTGGTGGGCGGCGACGGCGCCGTGGAGGTCTCGGTGACGTCCCCGTCGGCGCGGCCGCGTGCGACGGCGCTGGTGTTGCCGCCCCTCGCCGAGGGGCTCGCTGCGCGTGCCGATCTGGACGTGGTCGTGTGGACGAGCCTCGGGGGGATGTCGGATGGCGAGCGGAGCGCACTCTCTGCTTCGCTTCAGAGGACGGGACGCGCGCTCGTGGTCGTTGATGCGTCGCAGGCCGCGTTGGCGCCGCTTGGGATCGCTGCCGTGGTCGATGCGGGGTTCTGGTGGCTCGAGGAACCGCCGCGTGGGGTCGAACCGGGTGATGTCGACGCAGCGCTTGCTGGCTGGTCGTAGGAGGCTCGATGTCGGACGTGTTTCAGATGCCCGAGGTGGGCGAAGGCGTGGTCGAGGTCGAGATTGCGCTGTGGAAGGTCGCTGTCGGCGACGTCGTCGCGCGCGATCAGGTCCTCTGCGAGGTGACGACCGACAAGGCGAGCCTCGAGATCACCTCGCCGCGCGCGGGCACGGTCGCGGTGCTGCACGGGCAGCCTGGCGAGATCCTCAAGGTCCACACCCCGCTCGTGACGTTCGCGTCGGGCGCCACCGGCGAGACGTCGACGGGGACGAGCGAGGCGGCTGCGCCGAGTCCGGCGGCGTCCGTGCCGTCGGTGACGGTGCCCACGCCGACGTCGTCGCACGCCGGGGGCGCGTCTGGCGCGTCGGCAGCGGCGCGTGCCGAGGGGCCGGCTCGTGCGGCGCCTGCGGTGCGGCGGCACGCCCACGAAGTCGGTGTGGATCTACGCGACGTCGCCGGCAGTGGCCGGGATGGTCGGATCACCCGCGCCGACGTCGACGCGGCCGCGGGTGGCGCGCCCGCGCCGGCTGCTGTGGCTCCGGCGCTGCCGTTGCCGGTCGCTCCGGTCGCGCTGCCGCAGGTTGTGCCGGTTGCCGCCGATCAACGGATCCCGATCACCGGTGTCCGCCGCAAGATCGCCGAGCGCATGGTCGCCGCCAAGCACACGGCGCCCCACTTCACGTACGTCGAGGAGATCGATGCGAGCGCGCTCGTGAGCCTCCGTACGCGCCTCAAGCCGCGCGCCGAGCGCCAGGGCGTCAGCCTGACCTACATGCCCTTCTTCGCCAAGGCTTGCTCGATCGCGTTCCGGGACTTCCCGAACGTGAACGCGGTCATGGACGAGGCGGCCTCAGAGCTCGTCGTCCGCGCCGAGCACCACCTGGGCTTTGCGTGCGACACGCCGACGGGACTGATGGTGCCGGTGGTTCGCAACGTGGAGCGAAAGTCGATCCTTCAGATCGCGGCCGAGATGCAGGACCTGTTCGCCAGGACGCGGGTGGGCAAAGCCAAGCGCGAGGAGCTGTCGGGTTCGACCTTTACGGTCACGTCGGTGGGCAGCATCGGCGGCGTGCTCGCGACGCCGATCCTCAACGTCCCGGAGGTCGCCATCCTCGGCGTCAACGCGATCCGGCAGCGTGCGGTGGTGGCCGAGGATGGGACCATCGTCGCGAGGCCGATGACCTACCTCTCGCCCAGCTTTGACCACCGTGTGCTCGATGGTGCCGTCGCGGCGCGGTTCATCGCACGCCTCAAGGACCTCCTCGAGACGCCCGAGCAGCTGCTCCTGGAGCTCGTGTGATGACAGGAGCGGAGATCGCCTTGGCGTCCGCCGACGCCCAGCGTTGCGCCGAGCGTCCCGCGGAGGCACCGCTCGGGGTCCTCGCGCCGGCCGTCCTTGGCGTGCTGTCGTCGCTCGGCGCCCAAGACTGGTGGTGCCCTGGGCTGCGCGAGCGCGTCGGAGCGGTGCTTCGCGGCGTCGAACTCGCCGCCGTGCTCGATCCCCGCGCTGGGGCCCCCGAAGCGCGCGTCGCGCCCACCACGGCGTCCACGCGACCGCTGTTCGCGGTTGGCATCGCGCTCGCGTCGCCGGGCGCTCAGGTCGCCGTCCACCTTGGGATGGCGCACCTCGGTGACGGCGCGCTGCACGAAGCGCTCAGCCTCGCGTCGCTGCAACGGGCGCGCGTGCGCTTCCTGGTCCACGTCCAGGCCTTGGAGGACGCGCCGGTTCCCGTGCAAGGTGCGGCTTCGGCGATGGACCTGGCCGCTGCGCACGGTGTGCACGCCCTCGAAGTCGACGGTCTCGACGCTCAGGCGGTCGGTGACGCGATGCGCGAGGTCGCTGCGCTCGACGGTCCCGCCTTGCTCGTGGTGCGGACGTGACCCGTCGTCTTGCCCCACCCTGTCGGT
>JBEIFN010000477.1:0-2634 GCA_040382435.1 Alphaproteobacteria bacterium | reverse complement strand
CGCTTCCGCGCCGCGGCGTCCCTGCGCGTTATGGATCGGGACGGAGTCGTGCATGCGGACGTGGGCGCGAGGGGCTGGGGTGGTCGGTGCGCTCGCGTTGGCGGGCTGCGCTTCGGAGACCGGTCCGGGTTCGGTCTGGCGTTCCGACCTCGAAGCGCGGGCGTCGTGGGCGTCCAAGCCCATCTCGTGGAGCGGCCGCGTGGTCGACGAGGCGGGGACGGCGCTCGCGGGGGCGCGGATCGCGGTGCAAGGGACCGAGGTCTCGAGCGACGCCGAGGGGCGTTTCCGGGTCGACGGGTTGGCGCGGCACGCGTCTACGGTCGTCGTCACGGCGGACGGGTACCGCGACGGTTTCGGGGCGGTGTCGCTCAGCCAGCCGGCGTCGGTCACCGTGGTCGAGGATGCCCTGCCCCCGTTGCGCCGGTTCGATGCGTCCGAGACGCGCTTCCTGTTCACCGGCGACGTGGCGCTGGGACGCCGTTACCTCGATCCCGACGAGTCGACGCCGATCGATGAGGTTCCCCCTAACGATCCGGATGCCGTCCTGCGTGTGGACCACCTCGCCGAGGACGCCTTGGCGCTGATCGCCGACATCGCGCCCGTGTTCGCGGTGGCCGACGTCGCGATCCCCAACTTCGAGTCCGTCGTCACCGACACGCCGAGCACGCCGCACCGCACGAAGGACTTCGTCTACTTCACGCTCCCGGCCAGCTTGATCGCTTTTGAGGCGCTCGGCATCGGGATCGTCGGCTTGGGCAACAACCACGTCTACGACTACCTGGAGCAAGGGGTCGCCGACACCCTGCGGTTCTTGAGCGAGGCGGGCATCGGGTTTGCGGGTCTGGGGGCCTCGCCGGACGCTGCTTGGGTCCCCCTGCGCTTCGAAGCCCAAGGCACCCCGTGGACGATGGTGGCGGCGACGTCGATTGTGGGTCGGCCCTCTCAGCCGCCGTCGTATGTCGCCGAGGACGGCAAGGGGGGCGCTGCGGATCTGACCGATCGCACTCGGCTGGAGCGGACGGTCGAGGGCGAGCGCGACGCCGGGCGCGTGCCGTTCGCGATGGTGCACATGGGGTTCGAGTACACCCGCGCGCCGACGGACGGCACGCGTAGCCACGCCGAGGCGATGGTCGACGCGGGCGCGGCGTTCGTGGTTGGGCATCATCCCCACACCGTTCAGGGCTTCGATCTCCTCGACGATCGCTTCGTCGCTTGGTCGCTCGGCAACTTCATGTTCGACCAAGATCGTCTCGAGACGATGCATAGCTTTTTGCTCCAGCTCGACGCCGACGCCGAGGGATGGCAGGCGGCGACGGCGTGGCCGATCGTGATCGAGGACTACCGCCCGCTCGCGTTGGCGGGGGAGCGCGCGACCCGGCTGCGCCTCGAAGCCGCTGAGCGTACGGGTGCGGAGCTCGCGGTGGTGGGGGACGGCAACGATCTGCGGGTTGTCCCTTCTTCGGCGGCCGAGGTGCGCACCCTGACGCGCCAAGTCGACGTCCAGATCGGACCCGACGGCCTTGGTCACGCCGATCTTCGGGGGGTGCTCAGCCCTGGCGAGAGCGTGGTCGGCGTCGAGGGTGATGTGGCCGAGGTCTGGCTCGGTCGCGATCGGATGTGGGAAGGGGACTTCGAGGACGAGGACACCGATCGCGCGCAGCTCGAATGCGCGTTCTGGGATCTCGGCATCTCGGGTTTGGTCACGGTCGAAGGGGCGTACCGTGGCGTCGGCGCTTTGGCCCTGTACCGCGACGCCATCGACGAAGCGTCGGCTGCGGCGGCGTTCCGCTATCGCGTGCGCGTTCCAGGAGACGCCGAGGGTGAGCCGAACAAGGACATGGCGGTGTTCGGCTGGGTCGCGGGCGACGGCGCCGGTTCGTGGGATGTGGAAGCGTCGTGGGAGTCGAGCTTTGGGGACGCGGTGTTCGGTCGGGAGACCCTGATCGACGGGCCAGGAGGGACCTTCGGCTGGACGCCGTTCGTGCGGTACGTGCACCTGCCCGCCGAGCGGTTCGATGTGCTCGATCCCGAAGCCGAGAACGCGCGTGCCGTGCGCCTGTTCTTGCACATGGACCCTCCGACCCAGGCGCCGGGACGCGTTCGGTTCGACGATCTCGCGGTCGTGGGTTGGGAGCTGGGGCCGCTCGAACCCTCGGGCGCGCTCGGCGTGACCGACCGTCACGGCCTGCAGTTCGTCCGGGTCTCTGGGACGCCGGGGACGGCCTCCTTGCGTCTGACCGTGGCGACGGTGGACGCCGCGCGCTGATTCAACTTTTTGCTACAGCGTCCGCGCGCGGTGCCGATACGTCCATCAGGGAGGGGCGATGGGCCTCGCGCACGAGGACGGCTGGGACGCTTGGGACGCCGATGTGGCGCGCTCCCAGGTCCGCGCGTCGCGGCCGAGCGGCCCTGCTTCGTGGCGAGACGCACAGCCCGTCGGCGAGGCCAACCGTGAGGCTGATCGCTCGTCGGACGTTGCCGCGACGATGCGCGTCGCCGCCGATGCCGTGGTCGGTGACGACGACTTCGACGCCCCGTGGCTTGCACAGCGTGCCGCAGAGGTCGCGCGGGTCGCCGGCGCCGCGACCCTCGGGGTCGGCGCCTTGTTCGCGGGGACGTTCCTGTTCTGAGCGG
>JBEIFN010000476.1:0-2644 GCA_040382435.1 Alphaproteobacteria bacterium | reverse complement strand
GCGTTGCAGCCCGCGAGACCCGACCAAGCCGTCACGAGGTCATCGCCCTTCGCGACCCCGATCCGCGCGAGGTAGCCGTCGCACGCACCCGCGTGGGCCCAGCCAACCGCCCACAGCATCGCCCAACCCGTCATGCGACCTCCCCAGCCCGGCTAACCCGCCGCGCCTTGGCCAACACGCCGCACGCGCGGCGTGCTTCCGTGAAGCGGTCACGACGCGCCAACGGCGTTACCTCCTCGGCGCCGGAGGGCAGTTGTCTCGCGAACTCACCGTGCAGCGCAGAAGCTATTCGCTCCCCGTCCAAGCGCTCGATGCCCTCGCAGGGACCTTCGGGCCGTGGCTCGGGCTCACCACGATCGAGGCCCACAGCCTTCGCCGCGGTGCCGAGCGTGCGACGGGTCTGAACGACTACGGCGATCCCCGCTACGAGGAGGGGATGTCGATCATCCTCGAGAACGCGAGGAACGTGCCGATCACCCACTTGGCGCGCGTGTTCATCCGTGAGACGTACCGCAAGGCGCTCGTCCAGCGGCTGGAGCTGACCGAGCACCTCAAAAACCACCCCGAAGTGCGCGACATCCCCGTCAAAAAGCCCGTCTTCGTCCTCGGATTTCCACGCTCGGGCACCACGCTGGTCCAGAACCTCCTCGGCGCCGTCCCCGGCCGTCGAGGGCTACCGTTCTGGCAGCTCGCGACGCCGCTCCCGCAGCACGCCGACCGCGCGCGCGACGAGCAGATCCGGATGCGCACCGCCCAGACCATCCTGCGGCTCGGCTACTTGGTGGCTCCCGAGATGGGGGCCGTGCACCACGTGACGCCCACCAGCCTTGAAGAGTGCTGGTACTTGTTCTGCAACAGCTTCGCCGTGCTGAACTGGGACATCCAGACGGGACTCGAAGACTACGGTCGGTGGCTGCTCGACACCGACATGACCTACGCCTACGAGGAGTACCGCACGTGGCTTCAGGTGCTGCTCGCGCACGATCCGGCCGAAACCCTGCTGCTCAAGTGTCCTGAGCACCTGTGGTTCGTCGACCCGCTGCTCAACGTGTTCCCCGATGCGTGCATCGTCTGGACCCACCGCGACCCGGTCGCGAGCATCGCGTCCTACTGCAGCCTGATGTCGCTGACGCGCCGGATGCTGTACGGGACCTTCGACCCGCACGCGCTGGGCGCCTTGGTCACGCAGCGGTTCCTGCAGGGTGTGGAGCGCGCCATGGACGCGATGGACCGTCACGATCCGGCGCGCTTCTACCACGTCGGGTTCCGCGACCTGCTCCAAGACCCCAAGGGCGTCGTCAAGGACATCGTCCGCCACTTCGACCTTGAAGACCCGCCCGACCACGACGCGCTGCTCGACGCCGCGCTCGCCGCCAAACGCGATGACGAGCTCGGCAAGCACGTGTACTCCGCGAAGATGTACGGCCTCGACGTCGACGCGATCCACGCCGCCTACGCCCGCTACATCGAGCGCTTCAGCATCCCGGTCAAGCGGGACCACGGCTGATGGCGCTCCCCCCGGGCTTCGCCAACCTCCGGGACGTCCCGGGGCTGTGGTTCGACATCGCCTACGCCACCGCCGACAACGTGACGGGGCGACCGCTCGCTGGGTACGCGCGACCCGGCGCGTGGCTGCGCACCGAGGCCGCGACGGCGTTGGCCGAGGCGGCAGCGGCCCTCGCCGAAGACGGGCTCGGCCTGCTGGTCTACGACGCGTACCGACCCGTCCGTGCGACCGAGGCCTTGGTCGCCTGGGCCGAAGGCACCGGCCAATCCCATCTGATCGACGAGGGCTACATCGCCCGACGCTCGCTGCACAACCTCGGCGTCGCGGTCGACCTGACGCTGTGCGCGCTGGGCACCGGCGTCCCGTTGGCGATGGGCACCGCGTTCGACGTGTTCGACCCCAGCAGCCACGCCCTGCACTTCGCCGACCGGCGAGACGCCGAGGGCGCGATGTGGCACCGAAACCGCATGCGGCTGCGCGCGCACATGCAACGCCACGGTTTCTCGCCCTACGACACCGAGTGGTGGCACTTCACGCACGACGGCAGCGCCCGCCCCGAGCGAGTCGATATCCCCTACGATGACGAGGAAACCTAATGCGAACCTATGACCTCATCGTGTATGGCGCGACCGGCTTCACCGGCCGACAGGCAGCGGAACGGGTGGCGGCGACCGCGCCCGCGGGGCTGCGGTGGGCGATCGGGGGCCGCGACCGCGCGCGCCTGGAAGCGGTCGCGGCGAGCCTGCCCGTCACGCCGGGGATCGTCGTCGCGGACGGCCAAGATGACGCGGCGCTGGCAGAGCTCGCGGCGAGCACGCGCGTCGTGCTCACCACAGCGGGACCGTTCGCGCGCCACGGCGACAAGCTCGTCGCCGCCTGCGTCGCGCAGCGCACCGATTACGTCGACATCACCGGCGAGAGCCCTTGGGTCGCCACCCTGATCGAGCGTTTTCACGACCGCGCCGCGCACGAAGGCACCCGCATCGTGCCGTTCTGCGGCTTTGACTCCATCCCGTCCGACCTCGGCGTGCTCCAGCTCGTGCGCCACGTCCAACGCACGCGTGGCTGTGGCGTCCAACGCATCGTGGGCTCGTTCTCGATGAAGGGCGGCGTCAACGGCGGGACGATGGCCTCGGC
>JBEIFN010000475.1:0-2650 GCA_040382435.1 Alphaproteobacteria bacterium | reverse complement strand
CTCGCCGGGTCTGCGCCGACGATAAATCGCGTGGCCATCCCCTCGAGATTCTTGGCGATTTGACCGGTCGCGATGCGCGTCGCGAAGGCGCCGAGGCCCGCGCCCTTGAGGGCCATTTTGATGACGGTCGGCGGGTTCACGCCGGGCCGCAGCAGGTACTCCTGAATGTGCCGGGCCACCTCTTCGGGGGTCGCGAGCGACGGAAACACGTCGACGAAGCGAAACATCTCGGTCTTGAAGACCGGGTCGCGCATCGCCCACTCGAGCACCTGACCGCTCCACCACGCCTTGTCGAAGAGGCCGGGCGTCTCGCCCTTCATCCGCGCGAAGAGGTCCTCGCCGATCTCCCGCACCCGCTGCTCGCTGACGGCCATGGGCACCTCCGTGGTCGAGCATAGCAGTGATGTGACGCGCGCGCCTCAGGTGGGGACCCGCGGCTGGGGTCTGCTGACCCCAAGGGAATGCCCACTCGGCCCGCGGTAGGCTTGCGGGCGACCGGACGGTGTTGGCACTCTCTGTGCACACGCAATGCGTAGTTCCACGGACCACCGTGGGCGAGGGGGTCGAGATGTCGAAGTTCTCCAGTTTTGCGCGGGTGACCACGCTCGCCGCGCTGACGACCATCGCTCAGCCGGCCGCCGCCGCGGTGACGCCCTTCGGGCAGCGCGTGAACGACGCGATCGAGCGCGGCCTCGAGTACCTGCGCCAGAACCAGGGCGGGGACGGCGGCATCGACGACGGCGAGGGCGGCGGCACCACGGGCCTCGCGATGCTGTGCTTCTTGGAGAAGCGCTCCGGCGTCGACTGGAACGCCCCCCACCTGGGCTATGCGGGGATGGACGCGGCGGACCAGGACCGCGTTCGCCGCGGCATCAACTACTGCCTGTCGAACGTTCCGGGCTTTACCGGAGATACGCCGTACTCCTATTCGACCGGCGCGTGCCTGATGGCCGCGAGCCTCTACCTCGTCACGGGCGGCCCGGACGACGTCGGCGCGCCGCTGCCCGTCTCCCAAGCCGTGGCGAACGCAGTCAACGGCCTGCGGGGCACGCAGGGCAACGGCGGCTGCAACGAGGGCGGCTGGAACTACCGCGGCCCTCAGGATTCGGGGGACCTGTCCACCGCGCAGTTCGCGATGGCGGGCCTCTCGGCCGCCTCGGCCTTGCGTCCAGACGCGGCCGCTACGCTGCCCAACGCGGTGCAGTTCGTCTCTGATGCAAAAAATGGCGACGGCGGTCACAAGTACCGCAGCTGCCAGGGCTATGCGTCTACGTCCCCGATGACCGCCTCGGGGATCTGGACCTACCGGTTGGCGGGCTTGCCGACGGGCGATGACCGCGTGCAGTCCGCGATGCGCTGGCTGCGCGACAACTACCGCTACGACAGCATGGTTCAGATCAACGGCTGGAACAGCCAGTACTACTACCTGTGGGCGGCTGCGAAGGCGCTCGAGGTCACGGGCGACGACGGGGCCGGCGCACCTCTCTACTCCGAGGCGATCGGCGGTCAGCGTGACCCCGCAGCCGATGGCTACCCCGAGGAGTCGCGGCGCTGGTACTACGACTTCGCCTACTGGCTCGTGACGACGCAGGACGGCAGCGGGCGCTGGTGCACCGCGGCCGAGTGCTGGAACCGCTACTCGGCGACGGCTTACTCGATTCTGGTGCTTGAGCGTTCGCTCGGCGGCGTCTGTATCGTGGACGACGACGACGACGGCCTGTGCTCGACGGACGACAACTGCCCGGACGTGCCGAACCCCGACCAGACGGACACCGACGGCGACGGCGTCGGCGACGCCTGCGATAACTGCCTGAACGAGCCGAACCGCGACCAGGTGGACGACGACGCGGACGCCATTGGTGACGCATGCGACGACCTGGTGTGTGCGCCAGACGGCCTGCCGGACTTGTGCGACGGCCGAGACAACGACTGCGATGGTCAGGTGGACAACGGGTCCGACGGCGCGGAGCCCATCGCGCCCGGGCCCTGCGCCACAGGCCAAGCGGGCATCTGCGCCCGCGGCCAGCGCGCGTGCTTGGACGGCAACGTGGTCTGCCTGCCGGACGCCGCGCCCGGCGTCGAGGTGTGCAACCGCCGCGACGACGACTGCAACGGCACCATCGACGACGGCCTCGTGAATGTGTGCGGGGTGTGCGGGGCAGACCCGGTTGAGACGTGCAACGGGCTCGACGACGACTGCGATGGCCAGACGGACGACGGCGAGCTCTGCCCACCGAGTCAGGTCTGCCTTGAGGGCGCGTGCCGCCAGCCGTGCGACGGCAACGAGTGCTCCGAGGCGGGGCAGTTCTGCAACCGCGAGGTCGGGCTGTGCGTCGAGCCATGCGTCGGCATCGACTGCGAGTTTGGCCTGACCTGCGACACCACGCTGAACCAGTGCGTCGACCAGTGCGCCGGGGTCGTCTGCCCGGACGCGACGCAGCGCTGCTTCGAGGGCCAGTGCGTCGAGAACTCGTGCCGCGCCACGGGCTGCCCCGACGGCGCCATCTGCGACGGGCTGGAGTGCGTCCCCGATCCTTGCGCCAACGCGATGTGCGCGACCGGTGAGTTCTGCCGCGGTGGCCAGTGCATCCCGTCTTGCGCGCAGGTCTCCTGCCCGCTCTACGAGGCCTGCGTCGACGGCGCCTGCGTG
>JBEIFN010000474.1:0-2652 GCA_040382435.1 Alphaproteobacteria bacterium | reverse complement strand
TTGTCGGCGTCTTCATCCGGGCGGTAGTGCTTGATCCAAGCGTCGGTGGAGGCATCGGCCAGCGGCTGCACCCGGCGTCCCGGGGTGGTCTGCAGCCCCGAGATCGCCTTGCTGAGCTGCGTCAGGTACGCCTTGTCGTCGCTCAGGCCAGCGCGCCGCACGATCAGGTCGTCGTAGTAGGCCGTCAGCCCCTCGGCGATCCACAGCGAAGGCGTCAGGACCTCGGTCTGGTAGTCAAACGGACCGAGGCCCACCGGGCGCAGACGCTTGACGTTCCAAGCATGAAACATCTCGTGGGCGACAAGACCATACCAATCGCGACGCGCGGCGGGGTCGCGGCCTTGCACGCGGCGCGCGTAGAGCAACGTGCTCTCCTTGTGCTCGAGGCCGCCTCCGCCCTCGGCGATCACCTGAAGCACGTCGTAGTGGGCGTAGGGGACGACGCCCCACAGCCTGGCCTCTTCGGCGCCGATCTTGGCCACGGCGTCCGCCGCCGCGGGGAAGTCCCACCAGCCCTGCCCGCCGAGGCTCGCGAGCCGGTGGGGCACGCCCAGCACGTCGAACGTCTGCACATCGGCTGGACCCCACAGCAGCGGCGCATCGACGAGCGCGTCGTAGTCGGCGGCGACGACGTGGCCGGGCGCGCCGTCGGCGTGGGCCGGCAACGGCGTGACCAACGACCAAGCCGCCGGACCGACGAAGGACAGGTCCCAGGCGGCGTCGGGCAGGTGCGCGGGGCGCAAGAACGTGGCGGCGCCGATCAGCGCGCCGCCGTCCGCATCGATCGCGTTGGACCGCACCGACGGCTCCCGGGCGACGATCGTGGCCCGCAGGGTGAGGCTCGCGGTGCCCGCGCTCGCGACGGTCCAGCGGTCCTTGCCGACCTTGGTGACCGCCCTCGGCTGGCCTTCGGCGTCCACCGCGACCAGCGTCTCGACGAGCCGCGCGTACTCCCGCACGAGGTAGGAGCCCGGCGTCCAAACCGCCATCGTCAGCGTCACCGCATCGAGGCCCGCGGTGGGCACCGACTCCTCGACCGTCAGCCGCGACGTGCTCGGGGCGTCCACGGTGACCACGACCCGGATCGCGTCGTCCAACGGCGGCAGCGGCCGCACATCAGGCCGCCAGACCGGGTCGGGGCGCCCACAAGCGAGCAACGCGAGCAGCCACGACATCCAACCTCCCCGGCCTCACGTCGCAGAACATGCCGGGCGGAGGGCGGCAAACGGGGGAGAGGGTGGACGGGGGGCGGCGGACGCGCCACAACAAGCCGACGCGTGCGAGGGCTACATGACCTTGCCCCAATTAGCCGGACCATCGGGTAGGTAAGCGAAAGGAGGGCCATCATGGCCAGGCGCAAGTACACCCCCGAGTTCAAGCGGGAAGCGGTCCGGCTAGTCCGGGAAGAGAGCATGACCTACGCCCAGGTTGGCAGCGATTTGGGCGTCGACAAGACGACAATCCGCGATTGGTGCAAGCTCAGAGAGGCGGGCAAGCTCGAGACGAGCAGCGTGCCCGCCGCGGCCTCCCGGTCCCTGGAAGAGGAGAACGCGGCCCTTCGCCGAGAGGTTCGGATTCTGCGAGAGGAGCGCGAAATCCTAAAAAATGCCGCGGCCTTCTTCGCACGGGAGACCCGGTGACCACGTACCGGTTCATCCACGCGGAGGAGGCCAGCCACTCGGTGCGGACGCTCTGCAAGGTGCTCACGGCTGCTCGGTCGGCCTACAACGCGTGGCGGAAGGGCCTCACGCATCAAGGGCGCCGCGACCTAGACGCGGAGACCCGGGTTCGTGCCGTCTTTGAGGCGCACAAGGGCCGCTACGGCGCGCCGCGCGTCGCCGCCGAGCTGCGGATGGGCGAGAAATTTCCCATCGGGCGCAACCGCGTCGCGCGACTGATGCGCAAGTTCGGCATGGTCGCCCGCCCTCGCCGCCGCTTCAGAGGAACGACGACCGACTCTGGCCACACCCTGCCCGTGGCAGAAAACCTGCTTCAGCGAGAGTTCTCGGTTCCCGCGCCGAAGATGGCGGTGGTCGGCGACATCACCTACCTCCCCACCCGGGCGGGCTGGGTCTACCTCGCCGTGCTCATCGACCTGCACAGCCGGAAGGTTGTCGGCTGGGCGATGGACACGCACATGGAGACCGAGCTTTGTCTGCGGGCCTTCGACCGATTGGACCTGCGGCGCGCCGGGCCTTGCGGGCTCTGACGCACCGTCTGGTGACTGCGACGACGGGGATTCGCGGCGATACCCAGGGGCCGCGGAGACGGACTGCACAGACCCGCTGGACCGCAACTGCGATGGTTCGGTGGGGTATGTGGACGGCGACGGGGATGGGTATGCGGCGTGCGAGGAGTGCGACGATGGGGCGTTTGGGGTGAATCCCGGGGCGTCGGAGGTCTGCAACGGCACGGACGATGACTGCGATGGCGGCGTGGACATCGGGGCTTCAGATGCTGTGACGTACGCGCCCGACCTCGACGGCGATGGCTTCACGAACGGCGACGCCGACGTGGCGGAGACGTCGTGCGACCCCTCGTCGGGCTTCACGACACCGTCGGAGGAAGCGGACTGCGACGACGGCGCGGTGGACGTCTACCCTGGGGCGTCGGAAGTGGTGGATGACGGCATCGACCAAGACTGCGATGGCG
>JBEIFN010000473.1:0-2658 GCA_040382435.1 Alphaproteobacteria bacterium | reverse complement strand
GGTCCACATGGACCGCGAGCATGCGTTCGGCTTCGGACCACAGGACGAGGACGCCGGAGCGGTGGGGGGTGCCATGCACTGCCTCGTCGAGGAACGCGCGTGCCGCTCGCGCTTGGACGGCGGCGCGGATCGTGGCTGCGGGCACCCAACGAAGCCACAGGCGGGGCACCCGAAGAGCGATCGCCCGCAGCGCGAACCACATCATCGCGATCTCACCCAACGCGCTGAGCTCGTGGACCGCGAAGGGCGCGTAGAACAGGGCCGCCGCGACGCCGAGCGCGCCGAGGCTCGCCGCCCGCTCCGCGATCCGCGTGGTGTCGTACGATGCGGGGGCCACGGCGACGACGATCTCGGCGTCGGTGCGCGCCTCGATCGCGCGCACGCGTTCGGGGATCGCCGAGTCGAACCTGGGGTCGTGACGCATCCCATCTCCCGTCGCCGCAACGTAGCCCGTTGCGGGTCGGGTTGAAGCGAACGCGAACGCGCCTTAGGCTGCCGGCTCGGAGGGTCCATGAAGTTCCGCAACGAGTCGGTGATCGCGCATCCCCGCGACCAAGTGTTCGCCGCGTTCCGCGATCGGCTCACCGACGCCGTGCCCTACCTCGACGACATCGCCGCGATCAACGTCGTCGCCCGCACCGATGCGAACGGCGTGATCAAGCTGCACAACGAGTGGGTCTCTGCCAAGGAGGTCCCCGCGGTCGCCCAGTCGATCGTCAAGCCCGATCAGCTGCGCTGGGACGACTACGCGACGTGGGACGAAGCGAAGAAGACGTGCGCCTTCGAGATCAAGACGCGCGTGTACCCCGACAAGGTCCGTTGCGTCGGCAGCAATACCTTCGTCGCTGAGGGCGACAAGACGCGCGTGATCCTCGAAGGCGAGTTCACCGTGAGCCTCGACGGCATCCCCGGCATCCCTTGGTTGCTCGCCAAGACGATCGTGCCGCAGGTCGAGAAGTTCATCGTCGCGTTGATTCAGCCCAACCTCGAGAAGACGAACGCCGCCGTCGGCAAGCTGCTCGACGCAGGGCGCTGAGATGGCGCTGTCCACGCCGAAGTCGGAGTCGGTGCGCGAGGACGGAACGCCCGATGGGTGGACGCCTCCCGCGGCGTTCCTGCGCGACGTCGGGCCCGGCGGACAGACCCAGCTCGTCGTCAGCGTTCCGACGAAGTGGTTAGGCGCTGTTCACCGCGAGCTGGTCGGCGCGCTCGCGCCGCCGCTCGGGGTGCTGTATCGGCAGGTCGTCGACCGTCGCGACCCGCAGCCCCAGGGCGCGCCGCCACGAGACTTCGTTGGTTTGGAGCTCGATCCTTCTGCGGTTCAGGATGCCCTCGTCCAGTTCGAGGATCTCGTCTACCACGACGCGCGCTGCGAGCTGTGGGTACGGGGCGCGATGAACGACCAGATCATCCTCGACGCCGACGGCCTGTTGTACTTGGCGCCCGACGACCCGGCGTTCGAGGACGTCCTGCGCGGCGCGGGCCTGTCGGACGATCTCGGCCAGACCATCCGCGACCGTGACTACGCGAAGCATTGGTTCCATGCGCCGAACGACGCGCTCGAAGACGCGCTGTTCAAGACGCTGCGGCTCACCGAAGTCCCGAGCTTCAAGGCGCGCTGATGCTCACCATTGGCGGTGTACGCGTCGATCCGCCGCTGGTGCTCGCCCCGATGGAGGGCGTCACCGACGTCAGTTTCCGACAGCTCGTCCGCAAGGTGGGTGGCGCAGGGCTCGTCTACACCGAGTTCGTCCCTGCGCGCGGCTTGAGCCAGAACCTCAAGGCGGCGCGGGAGCTGGTCTCGTTTGACGAGGACGAGCGGCCCATCGCCCTGCAGGTTTACGGTCGCGATCCCGCCACGCTCGCCGAAGGCGCGCGGGTCGCCGAGGCGCTTGGCGCCGACATCGTTGATCTGAACATGGGGTGTCCGAGCAAGAAGGTGTGTGCCCACAGCGGTGGGTCGGCGTTGCTGCAGGACCTCGGTCTGGCCACCCAGATCGTCCGCGCGATGCGGGCGGCGCTGCGGGGGCCGTTCACCGTCAAGATGCGGTCAGGGTGGGATCCTGCGCACCGCAACGCGCTCGAAGTCGCGCGGATGTGTGAGGCGGAAGGCGTCGATGCCGTCACCGTCCATTGGCGGACGCGGGCCGACGGCTACGCGGGCACGCGCGACGTGACCACGATCGCGGCGATCAAGGCTGCTCTCGCCATCCCCGTGATCGCCAACGGGGACGTCGTCGACGCCGAGAGCGGGGCGCGCATGCTCGCCGACACGGGCGCGGACGGCTTGATGGTCGGGCGTGGGGCCATCCGAAACCCGTGGGTGTTTCACGAGCTCGGGCATGCGCTGTACGGTCGTGAGCAGGTCGTCCCCGGCAAAGCGGAGCGCGCCCGCGTCTTGTTTGCCTACTTCGACGACATCCGCGCTCGGTTCGGGTCCGATCGCGCGGCCCTGGGGCGCTGGAAGAAGATCGCAAGGTATTTCACCGAGGGCCTCGACGATGGGACGCTGCGGACGGCGTTCCTTCGTGCCGAGACCGTCGAGGAGGCGAGGTCGGTCGCGGAGCGGTTCTTCGCGAGCGCGTGAGCGCGCACGCCCTCGCGGCGCTCAGAACGTGTACTTGAAGTAGCCGCTGGCCTTCACGCCAAAATCGAGGC
>JBEIFN010000472.1:0-2660 GCA_040382435.1 Alphaproteobacteria bacterium | reverse complement strand
CGCAGGTGTCGCGCTGGAGGTTGCACGTTGAGGCGGCCGAGCGCTCGGGCGGCGTGTCGCTCACGCGGTCGCCAGGGCTGGCGCAGCCGCCTTGGAACGTGTGGTAGAGGCCGAGCCAGTGGCCGATCTCATGAACGGCAGTGTCGCCGCGGTTGTAGGGCGCCGAAGACCCGCCCGGCAGACTGCTGTCGAGAACGACGACGCCGTCCATCGAGGGGTCGCTCGCGTAGTCCCACGGGAAGGTTGCGAGGCCGAGAACCCCCCACGACGGCCCGCACAGGTACAGGTTGAGTGCGCGCGCGCCGCCCTGATGCAACGCCTGCTTCATGGCGCGCTCGGAGCCTGCGGCGCAGCCCGTGTACCAAGTGCCGTTGTTGGTGTAGTCGGTCGACGCGAGGCTGAAGCTGACGTTGGCGGTGGCGTACGCCGCGTTGAGCACCGCGATCTGGTCGTTGACCTGCTGCGAGGTGACGGGGCTGCTGCCCTGGCGTTGGATGACGTGGACGTAGACGTTGAAGTTCTGCGGCGTGGTCAGGATGTGCAGCGGGCCGGTCGTGTCCTTGGTCGAGAACGCGTGCTGCGCCTCGACCTCGACAATGCGCGCTTCGCTGATGAATGTGCCGCAGCTCCGCTGGGTTCCGACGGACGCGGCGCTGGAGTCGCCGGTGTCCGCGGCCTCGTCGTCGAGGGAGACGCTGCCACCGGGTTCAGGAACCCATGAAGACCCCGGGGCCGTTGCCGGGTCCGGGGCCTCGGCGCACGCGGCGAGCGTGACGAGCGCGACGCGTGCGGACCAGCGGGTGGCTTGCTTCAAGGGGCCTCCGGGATTGCTGCATCACGATACAGCCGCGCGCCTCCGGGCCGCGCGTGCGCGCTGTCAGGACGACGTCAAACGCTGGTTGGCGTCGTGCACAACGCCGCGAGCGCGACCTCGACCATCGGCGCGAGGGTGCGTTCGCGCAGCTCGGGCGCCATTGCGTCCCCCGTCACCAAGTGGTCGGACACCGTCAGGACGGTCAGGGCGCGCGCGGCATGCCTGGCCGCGACGGCGTACAGCGCGCTCGTCTCCATCTCGACCGCGAGGACGCGGTGGGCGCGGAGCACCTCGGTGGCGTTCGTCGTGTCGTAGAAGGCGTCCATCGACGCCACCCCCCCGACGTGGTGGTTGCCGTGGGACTGCGCCGCGTCGGCGGCGGCGCGCAACAGCTCCCAGTCGGCTGCGGGAGCGAGGTCGAGGTCGCCGGTCGTGCGGCGGTTCATGCGTGAGTCGGTGGAGGCGGTCATCGCGAGGACGAGGTCGCCCAGTGCGAGCTCGGGCTGGATCGCGCCGCACATGCCGACGCGAACCGCGCGACGGACACCGAACGAACGGAACAGCTCGGTGGCGTACAACGCCATCGAGGGCATCCCGATGCCCGTCCCTTGGACCGAGACGCGTGTCCCCTTCCACGTGCCGGTGAAGCCGAGCATCCCGCGGACGGTGTTGTAGCAGACGACGTCGGAGAGCCAGGTCTCGGCGATCCAGCGAGCCCGGAGCGGGTCGCCTGGCAGCAGCACGCGGTCGGCCACGGCGCTCGGCGGCGCGCCGATGTGTAGGCTCATCGTCGCCTCCAGCACGGTGTGCATGCACGGCCCCGGCCTCGGCTCACGGGCCCTCGTAGAGGAAGACGGGGACCGCCTCGATGGCGATCTGGGCGGACAACCGGCTGCAGGTGCCCGTCTCGTCGGGCGCGAGGTCGGCGGCGTTGCCGAGCAGGCCACCGAGCGCGGCCTTGAGCGCGCCGTCGATCGCGAGAGGCTCCAGCGAGGTCAAGATGTCGGCGACGTCGACGCCGCCTCCGACGACGCCGCGCCAGTGCTCGTCGCCGTCGGGCCACAGCTCGACGCGAACGTCGCGTAGCACGAGGTCGATGTCGGCATCCAACACGCGGAATGGGATGGTCAACGCGAACGGACCCGCCGACACGACGCGATCCTCGATCGTGCCGCCGACGACGCTTGATGTGGGGGCGGTTGGGTCGATGTCGATCGTCTGCGAAGGCAGCAGCACCCCGTTGGCGCCGACCAGCACGGGCGGCAGGCCGCTCATGGCGTCGACGGTGACGCAGGTGTCGAATGCCGGGTCGTCGAGGCCCGCCCAGCGCAGCACCATCATCAGGCCGCCCTCGCGGATCGCGGCGGCGATCAAGGGTTCGAGGGCGGCGGCTTCGGTGGCCTCGAGGAAGGGGAGCAACGACGCGAGCGCGTTGTCGACGCCGGGTTCGCCGGAAGGAGAGGCGTAGTCCGGCACGCCGCAGCCCGTCGCGTCGCCGTCGGCGGTGGCCACGCCGTCGAGGTTAAAACCGTCGCTGACCCCGTCGCTCGCGCGCAAAAAGGTGAGCTGGCTGACGAGGACGGCCTGCTCCTCGCCGCCCTCGCAGGTGGGTGCGCCGTCGTCCGGCGTGGGATCGCAAGCCAACAAGGCGAGGAGTGACCAAGGCATCGGGACCTCAGCAGCGGCTTTAGGGGCGCGGCGGTGTCGAGAGGAGCGTGTCCAGCGGCCGCGTGGTGCGTTCGACCTCGCTGCCGTGGACGTCGATGTCGACGCGGTACGGGCTGAACCCCGGCGGGTCGGCCAGCCACACGGCGAAGTGCGTGCCTGCGGCGGTGACGGTCCGGGT
>JBEIFN010000471.1:0-2661 GCA_040382435.1 Alphaproteobacteria bacterium | reverse complement strand
TGTCGCTCTCTCAGGGCGCGCCCGGGGACGCCAACCTCGTCAACCGGTTCACGATCACGGGCGCCACGCCCGGTGCGCGTGTGTCGGTGATCGCGGGGCGAGCGGGCGGTCCATCGGCGGCGCCGGGATGTTCGGGCCTCGATCTGCCGATTCGGGCGCCGTGGGACCTCGGCTACGCCACGGCGGACGCCTCGGGCGAAGCCACGTTCGACTTCTTGGTTCCCGCGCGGGCGGCCGGTCAAGCGATCGACCTGTACGCGGTCGAGGCCTCGACGTGCCGTGCGTCCACGGGTGTCAGGCAGACGTTCTAGGCCGATATTTTGGTGTCGCCGACAAAATCGGCAAAAATCTGCCGACTTGACTCGACATCCGGTGACCTTGGGGCTACCGTGAGGTCGTCCTTTGGAGGTTCCATGCGCTCTGCCGCTCTCGCTCTGGCGCTCGTCGCGCCGATGCTCTCCACCGACGCGCTCGCGTGTGGTGGCTTCTTCTGCCAGACCACCCCGATCGACCAGTCGGCCGAAAAGATCGTGTTCGCCGTCGACGAGGCCGAGGGCACCGTCGAGACGCACGTGCAGATCGCCTACACGGGCGCCGCGCAGGAGTTCTCGTGGATCGTCCCCGTCCCGAGCGTCCCTGAGCTCGCGCTCAGCTCCGACACGCTGTTTTCGGTGCTCGAGTGGACGACGGCGCCTCAGTTCTGGCTCAGCTACGAGGAGCGGGGCACGTGTGAGTACGACACCTGGTTCGGCGGCGGTGGTGTGCTCGAGAACACCGCTACGAACGGCGCGGGCGGCGGCGCTCCGAGCGCGGGCGGCGGGGTGGAGGTCATCGCCGAGCAGCAGGTCGGGCCGTACGATTCGGTCGTCCTTGCCGCGACCGACAGCGCCGAGCTGCTCCAATGGCTGGCCGACAACGGCTACACCATCCCGAGCAACGTCGCGCCGAGCTTGCAGCCCTACCTGGCCGGTGGGAGCTACTTCATCGCGCTGAAGCTCCAGAACGACGCGGACGCGGGTGACATCGCGCCCATCAAATTCACCTACCAAGCCACCGCCCCGATGATCCCGCTCGTCCTCACGCGCATCGCGGCCACGCCCGACATGCGTGTTCAGCCCTACGTCTTCAGCAGCGCGCGCGCGGTGCCCGACAACTACCTGCACGTTCAGATCAACGAGGCGGCGGTCAACTGGCTGACCGGCGGTAGCAACTACAACGACGTCGTCACCCAAGCGGCGAACGAGGCGGGCGGCAAGGCGTTCGCGACCGACTACGCCGGCACGACGTCGATGCTCGACGGCATGTTCTACGGACCGGGTCGCTTCGACATGGACGCGTTGGCCGCCACCGACGATCCCGCGCTGTTCGTGCAGTTCATGCTCAACATGGGCTTTCCCCGCGGCGCTGCGGTCCAGAACCTGATCCGCGCCTACATCCCGATGCCCCAAGAGCTGATCGACCAAGGCGTGGACGAGTCGTCCTTCTACAACTGCCTCGAGTGCTACCGGGAGTACCTCGCGGGTATCGACTTCGATCCGGTCGCGTTCGCGGCTGCGCTCGACGAGGCCATCGTCCAGCCGCTCGTGGAGGTGCAGTCGATGGTCGATGCCCACGACAAGCTTACGCGCATGACCTCGTCGATGTCGGCCGAAGAGATGGACCAGGACGCCTACTTCGTCCTCAACAGCGACATGGGCGACGTCAACAACCAGCATCAGGCGCAGCACGTCATCGACTGCGGCACGGGCGGCAAGCTCAGCGAGTCCCCGCGCTGGATCGAGCTCGCCAGCGGCGAGATCATCTTGCTGCCCCCGATCGGCACCGACGGTTCGGGCGGCATGATGTGGCCCGAGGATCTGGGGACGACGGCGGCTTCGGTCATCGAGGACGCGAGCGGGTCCGGGGAGCCGACGCCGGTGTCGGACAACGGCGAGGTGATCGCCGATGGTCTCGAGACGCACAACGCCGGCATCCGCGAGGACTACGAGGCGGGTGGCACCGAGTTGCCGGGTGACCTCGATGGCGTGGGCACCGACGCGCCGGCCGGCTGCGGCGGCTGCGATGGCGTGGGCGGCACGTCCACGGGGTGGGTCGCCGCGCTCGGCCTGCTCGCGCTGCGCCGTCGTCGCGTCTGACCCCTTTACGCGGCCTCGGTCCGCGGCTAGCCCGGAGCGCATGACCACCACGTGGGCCAAGCCTCCGGGCGTTCCTGTCTTTGCACCGCACGCCGATCCCGCGGGGGCGTGTGTGCTGCGCGATGTCCTCGCGGCGATGCCGTGGCGTCGCGACATCGCTTGGCCGGCCGGGTTCGAAGGTGGCATCGCGCACCGCCTCGATACGGCGACCTCGGGCGCGTTGTGGCTCGCCGACGACCTCGCGGAGCTTGGCGCGATGCGGGCTGCGTTCGCTTCAGGCGCGCTTCGCAAGGTCTACCGCCTGCAAGGTCTGGTGGTGCCCCCGTGGACCGAGGTTGTCTGTGACCGCGCCATCGCCCACGACGCGAAGCACAAGCGCCGCATGGTCGTGTGGCGGCACGAGCGCACGCCGCATCGCGGCCGTTGGTACCCGGCGCACACCACGTTTCGACGCCTCTCGGGGACGTCGATCGAGGCGGTGATCACCACGGGCGTCATGCATCAGATCCGCGTGCACGCCGCTTTT
>JBEIFN010000470.1:0-2669 GCA_040382435.1 Alphaproteobacteria bacterium | reverse complement strand
GTTCAGGGCGATCAGATCGCGGTCGCGACCACCGCCGGCGTGCGGCTGGGGCTGCCCGGCGTGACCTCGCTCTCGCCGGCGTTCGCCGTGGGGACGCTGCGTGCGCTGGCGTTCGACGGTGCCGGGCGCCTCGCGCTGTTGACGCTCGACGGCGTCGTGGTGCGCGCCGCAGGCCGCGTCGCCGCCTTCGCCCTCGAGGGGGCGACGCAGGTCATCGGCGACAGCGCCGGGTTCGTCGTCACCACCCCGAACGGCGCGATGCGCCTCGACGATCCCGATGACGCGCCCAGCGCGCTCGGTGCTGGGGTGGTGACCGCGATCCAGACGTCCGCGGGCCTGGTCACCCTCGACGCCACGGGGGAAGTGCAGCGGCGACGTGTGGGCGCGTCGGAGCCGCTCGGTCGGTGGCCCGGTGCGCGGCTTGTCCCGGCCCGCGAGGGGGTGTGGATCCTCGGGCCTCACGGGGTCGCGTGGGCTGCAACCCCCAACGACCTACGCTGACGCGCCGTCGGCGTCGGCGAGCACCGCGATCGCGGCGTCGCGCGCCTCCGGGGCGACGTACAGCCGCGCAATCCGGTGACTGCCGGCGTAGCGGTCGAACACCGCCGAGGCGTCGGTCAGTCGTTCGGTGCGTACCGAGCGGGTCCCGGGTTGGCGTTCGTGGACCCAGATCGGTGCGGCGGTCGCACGACCGGGACCGAGGGCGTAGCGCGACAGGCGGGCATCGGAGGCCGTCTCGATGACCTCGATCCCGGCGCGTTCGAGGGCCTTGCGTTCGCGCTCGACGCGCACCAGCGAGCCACCGCCGTGGCGCTCCACGACGCGGCGGAACGGTCGCGCTTCGACGATGCGGCGCGCCCAGCGGTCGTCGGACCGGCGGAGGTCGGCTTCGAGCGCGATGTCGTCGAGCCAAAGGTACGCGTCGAGGTCGGCGGGGATCTGCCAGGCCCCATCGAGCGCGGCCACGTGCGCCCGTAGCATCTCCTCGTAGATCACCGAGGTGTGGTGAAAGTAGACCTGCAGGAACATGTGATGGCGGCTGACGAGGAAGTCGTCGAACGCAAAGATCGCGGCCTTGTCGAGCGCGAGCGCGACACCGCCGTCGGCGACGTGCGCGGAGAGGTGCGAGAGGATCCACGGCACGTCGATGGTGCCGTACTTGGCGCCGGTGAAGTAGGCGTCGCGCTGGAGGTAATCGAGTCGGTCCGCGTCGAGCTCGGAGCTGATCAGTTGGCTGAGGAGGCGCCGATGGTCGAAGCCCGAGTCGAGGAAGAAGTCATCGTCGACGGAGACCTCGTGGTCGATCAGGGCGGCCACGTGCCGCGCGGTACACGGAAAGTCGCGGCCGATCGCCTCGCCGAGCGCGGTGTGGGCGAGGATCGCGATGGTGTAGTCCTCGTGGGTCGCGCCGCGGTTGCCGGGTGCTTGGCGGTACCAAGGCAGCGCGAGCGCGCTCACGGGCGGCATCGCGAACTCAGTGCAGTGGCTGAACGGCGCGTGTCCGAGGTCGTGGCACAGCGCAGCGAGCCGCACGGCCGCGCGGAACCGGCGCCGTGCGTCGGGCGCGTCGAAGGTCCAGTCCCGGTACGCACGGTCGAACGCCTGCCCTGCGAGGTGCGCGACCCCGACGACGTGCGCGAAGCGGCTGTGCGTCGCGCCCGGGAAGGGGAGGTGAGAGAACCCCACCTGCTTGACCCGCCGCAAGCGCTGCAGGAACGGCTGGTGCAGCAACGAGGCCTCGGCCGCGTCGAGCTCGATCGCGCCGTGGATCGGGTCGCGAATCTCCATCCTCCCCCCGTGAGCGTCGGGAGGCTATAACGTCCTCGTTGGGCGTAACGGAGGCGGTGTGGACGAGATCGACGACGCAGCGAGCCTCGCGGTCGGCGCCGTGGTCTTCCACCCCGCGTTTGGGTACGCGACGGTTCGTGGCCAGGTCGAAGGCGGTGTTTCCCTGATGTGGGACCCTCCGGCCGTCCACCTTCCGGTCGAGGTCAACGACGACGCCCTTCGGACGTCGTGGATGCGGGTCAACGAGGGATCGTTGGTCCACGGCGCGATCGTCGATCCCGAGGCCACCCGTCGGCAGTTCCTCGACCGCCCTGCCGACGCGCTGGTCTCGTTGTTGCAAGAGACCGAGCCGGACTGGGCGATTCGCGACCTGATGGATTGGTTGATCGCGCGCCGCCTGTTCACGGCAAAGACATTTGTGAGGTGGTGGGGCACCGAAGCACCGAATGTTCGGGCCGACGCGCGTGTGAGCCTCGAGGGCGACCGTCTCGCGCTCCGCCGCGACGACGCGGAGGCGCCGGTGCTGGCGCAGATCGCGCGAGACGTCGCCTCGGCGCCACGCAGCCCTGTTCCGGAGGACACGCCGGAGCTCGGGGGAGCGCCGTTCCGCTGGCCGGACGCGGCGGTGCCGTTGCAACAGCTCGGTCTCGACGCCCGTGGCTTGCTCCGTGTCGCCCACGCCGCGGCGTGCGCGCTCGCGGATGCGCATGGACGTGCCGAGGTCGTGGCGCCGTTCACCGGCACGGTGATCGTCGCGCCCGAGGGCGTCCGCTTCTTGGAGGGGGACGCCGACCGCTCGCCCCGTCGGCCCGGAGAGATCGCGGGGAGTCAAGCGGACGTCTACGCCGTCGCCACGTTGTTGGTCGAGGCGATGGTCGGAC
>JBEIFN010000469.1:0-2669 GCA_040382435.1 Alphaproteobacteria bacterium | reverse complement strand
CCGACTCGAGTCTTCCCACGACGAGGCGCTCGTCCAGCGCGTCATGTCCAAACTACTGCAAGTTCTGGCTTTATGCTTGCAGCAGCGGTGCAACGATGTAACTTGTTACACACGGTCGCGTCCCGCTCCCTGGACACTCTGTAGAGAGTCGTTGTCGGAGTCGCCGTCGTCGCGCAGACCGCGTGCGGTTCTCGCGCCGCCTTCGGAGGCTCATCATGCATCGCATCCGCCTGCTTCTCGCATCGTTTTCGCTTCTCGCCTGCATGTTCCTCGCGGCGTCGCCCGCCCACGCGCAGTCGCCGTGCGCCGCGGACCTGACCGACGACGGCGTCGTGAACGCGGCCGACCTCGGCGAGGTGCTGAACGCCTGGGGTCCGTGCGGGAAGTCCTGCGGCGCCGACATCGACGGCGATGGCGCTGTCACCGGCGAGGACATGGCGGCGGTGCTGAACTTCTGGGGCACGGTCTGCCCGCAGATCGCAGCCGTGAGCCCGTCGCACGGGCCGAGTTTGGGAGGCACGCTCATCACGATCACCGGAGCGAATCTTGCTGGAGTCGCGGAGGTGACCATTGGCGGCACGCGTGCGACCGCGGTGAGCGTGATCGACGACGCAACGGTGACGGCGGTGACGCCCGCGGGCACGCCGGGCTCGAAGGACGTCTCGTTGACGACGCCGACGGGAACCGCAAGCCTCGCGAATGGCTTCACCCACACCATGCCCGGCCAGGGAAATCCGAGCATCACGCGCGTTGCGCCGACCTCGGGCCCGAACACAGGCGGCGCGTTCGTTGAGATCTTCGGAGCCAACCTCTGGGAGGCGACGGTCACGATCGGGGGCGTCTCCGCGTCGATCATCGACATCTACGACGGAGGCGAGTTCGGGGTGGTCGTCGACATCTCGAACCCGGCCACGTCTCCGGGCTGGAAGGACGTCACGGTGACGACGCCGCAAGGCTCCACCACCATCTCCCAGGCGTTCGAGGTCATCGACATCACCCCGACCATCGTCTCGGTGAATCCTCCGGCGGCTCCATCCTCCGGTGGCACGACGATCACGATCGCAGGCAACTACGTCGGCGGTTGGTTCTCGTTTCAGACACCCGTCGTCACCGTCGGTGGCGTACCGGCCACCGTCGCGGCTCCAGGGAACAACAAGAACGTCATCACAGCCGTGATTCCCCCGGGTGTCGCCGGCTGGCAGCCAGTCACGGTGACCACCATCGGCGGGACGGCGACGCTCGCGCGGGGAGTCCAGTACGTCGATCCGACCGTTCCCGCATGGGCCACTCCACTTTCTTCGCAGCCCGATCCCACCGTGGTGACGGACCCGGCGATCCGGAAGCAGATCGAGGCGATCGGACTGGTTTGGAGCGTTCGTGACGACGCGACGGGAATGGAGATGGTCCTGGTGCCGGCCGGCACCTACGAGATGGGATGCACGCCCTCGAACACGCACGGCTGCTTCGCGGTCGAAAGCCCCGTGCACACGGTGACGATCTCGCGGCCGATGTACGTCGGTCGCAACGAGGTCACGCAGGCGCAATGGACGTCGGTGATGGGATCGAATCCGTCGCGCTTCACCGCGGCGAACGGCTTCCCGGGTTCCGATGCGCGGCCCGTCGAGTCCGTGTCGTGGACCACCGTGCAGGGCTTCCTGTCGGCGACCGGCCACCGGCTTCCGACCGAGGCAGAGTGGGAGTATCTCTGCCGTGCGGGTACGACCACCGCGTTCCACGGTTGGCCGGCGCAGCCTGCGGGCACGAATGATGACACCCAGGTGGGGAACATCGCGTGGTATGGAGTGAACGCGCCCGGCGCGACGACGCAGCCCGTGGGTACGCTTGCGCCGAACGGTTTCGGCATCTTCGACATGGCGGGTAACGTCTCGGAGTGGTGCAGCGACTGGTACTCCGACTTGACCTATGGCACCGACGCTGTCGTCGATCCGCAGGGTCCCGCGTCGAGCCCGCAGGGATGGCGTGTGCTTCGCGGCTCGAACATCGCGAACTTTGCGCAGGGCGGTCCCAACTACGCGCGCTCGTCGTGCCGCAACGCCAACGTGGACATCGGTGAGTTCTCCGAAGGATTCCGCGCGGTACGCAACGCGTTCGCCCCGACGGTGCTGCACGTCGCCGGGCCGATCGACTCGACGCCTGACGGGCTCGTGGTCGTGCCGCCCGCGGGTGGCGCGACGATCACGATCTACGGTCAGTACCTGACGAACGCGACCTCGGTGACCATTGGAGGAAGTGCCGCGGTGTTCACCGCCGTGAACGACAATCGGATCACGGCGATCGCGCCTTTGCATGCAGCGGGCGGGCCCTTCGACCTCGTCGTCACGACTCCGGATGGCAGCGCGACCGAAGCAGACGTCATCTACTACGCCGTGGTGCCCGCGTGGGCGGCGGTCGTCTCACCCGCGCCCGATCCGTCGGTCGTCACCAGTGCGTCGCTGCGAGAAGCGATCGTCGCGACGGGGTATGCCTGGCATGTCAGGACGAACGACCAGTTCAGCATCGAGATGATTGTCATTCCGCCGGGGAGCCTCGAGATGGGTTGCTCGGCGTCGCAGCAGCACGGCTGCGACAACGATGAGAGCCCCGTCCATTCGGTGACGATCACGAGTCCGTACTACATCGGCCGCTACGAGGTGACGCAGGCGCAGTGG
>JBEIFN010000468.1:0-2670 GCA_040382435.1 Alphaproteobacteria bacterium | reverse complement strand
GGGCCTACCGTGGACGCGCTCGTACACCTCGGGCCAGGACTGGCTTCAAGGCGATTACAAACTACTGTATGGCGGCATCGACGCCTTCTCGGTCACCACACGGCTTCGCGCGCCAAACGGCGTGATGGCGTCGATCGATGCGCGCATGGCGACCGATGTGGCGTGTAGGGCCGTTCCCCAGGACCTCGCGCTGCCTCGCGCAGCGCGTAGGCTGCTCCCCAATGTCGAGGCGCGGTACACCCCAACGACCTCCGATGGGTTTGCCGTCCCCGAGGCCGAAGCGCTGCTCCGCGCCAACCTCCGCGACTTGCACTTCCGACTGCTCGGCGAGACCGTCGAGCCCGGCGGACCCGAGGAGGAGGCGACCTACGCCATCTGGGTCGGTGCTTGGCAGGACGTCCGCGAGGCCATCGCCTCGGGCAGCAAGTCCACCTCGCTCCCGAGCGCGTGCCAAGCGAACGAGGACCCGTTCTCCGGCGTGGACTACCCCACCGACCGGCGGGTCCGCGACGACGCCGACGGGACGGTCCGCGCATGGATGGCCGTGGTGGCCTACCTCCTCACCGACGCCCGCTTCCTGACGGAGTGAACCGCGATGCTCTTCGATCGCCGTGATGTCCTCCGCCTGCTCTCCGCCGCAGGCCTCGCCGCCACCGGGCTGGGCGCGTACCGCCGCGCAACCGCCCAAACCACGCCCGAGGCGGGAACGTGCTGGCTGTTCGTACACGCCGCCGGCGGGTGGGACCCCACGCTGCTGTGCGACCCGAAGGGCCGCGCGAGCGAGACAACGCCCGACCCTGTGAACACCTACGCGACGTCGGACATCCTCGACATCGGCCCGTTCCGCGTGGCGCCCGTCGACGGCCACGCCGCGTTTTTCGAACGCTTCCAGCGAGACCTCCTCGTCATCAACGGGATCGACGCCCAGACGAACAGCCACGAGGTCGGAACCCGGCACACGTGGTCGGGCACGATGTCGCCGGGAGCCCCCGCGCTCGCCGCGCTGATCGCGGCCGCCAGCCCCGCCCAACCCCCCCTCGCGCTGCTCAGCAACGGCGGCTACGACGTCACCGACGGACTGGTGGCGCCGACCCGTCTGCCGAGCACGTCCACGGTGATGGCGATGGCCTACCCCGACCGCGTCAGCGAATCCGACCCCAACAGCCTCCTGTTCCCCGACGCCACGCTCGCTCGGCTCGCCCAGGCGCGGGCCGACCGGCTGGAGCGCCTCCGCACCGAGACGACGCTCCCGCGCCGCGCCGCGCTCCTCGGACAGCTCCAAGTCGCCCGTAGCGACGACGGCGCCCTCGCCGCCTTGGCCGCGGTACTCCCGCCGTCGCTCGACACGTCGAGCAACCCCCTCCGCAAGCAGGCCCAGGTCGCGATGGCCTGCTTCAAAGCCGGTGTGAGCGTTTCCGCGACGCTGGAGATCGGGGGGTTCGACACCCACGGCGACCATGACCGCACGCACACGACGGCGATGCAAGCGCTGGTCGCCGGTGTCATGTTCGCGATGGACGAGGCCGAACGCCACGGAATCGCCGACCGCCTCGTGGTGGTGATCGGGTCGGACTTCGCACGAACCCCCTGGTACAACGAGGGGAATGGCAAGGACCACTGGTCGATCACGTCGATGCTCGCGCTCGGGCCGGGGATCGCCGGCGGCCGGGTCGTCGGCGCGACCGACGAACGCCAGAACCCCGTACGGCTCGACCCCTCGACGTTGCTCCCCGCCGAGGACGGCATCCGGCTCACCGCGGGAGATGTCCACGCATCGTTGCGCGCGCTGGCCGGGCTCGAGGGGTCGGACGCCGCGGCCGCGTGGCCCGTCGGCGACGACGTCGGCCTGCTGGAGGCGTGAGATGCGCGTCTCGATCACCCTGTGGCTGGTCGCCGCCTGCAGGTCACCGAGCGAGCCCGACCCCGCCGAGGGCGTAGACACGACCATCATTGGCGACACCGACCCCGCCGACACGACGGGCGGGACCACCCCGGCGGCCCGATGCGGCGACGGTGTGCTCGACGTCGGCGAGGCCTGCGACGATGGCAATGGCTGGTTTGGTGACGGCTGCACGCCGTTGTGCGGCGGAGAAACGGGTCCGTTCGAGGCCGAGCCCAATGACGTCGCGTTCGAGGCGACCCCTGCCGGCACCACGACGTATGGTCACTTGGTCGCACGCGACGTGGACTGCTTCGGCGTCACGCTCCCGACGGGCGCGCTGCTCGGAGCGACGGTCCGCGACGAGGCGTCGAGCTGCGCCACGCCGCTGATCCTGGAGGCCTACGACCCGTCCGGGTTCAAGTTCGCCGAAGCGATCAGCACCAGCGATCCCGACACGGGCTGCGCGACGCTCGACCCGACGACCGACGCCAGCCTGTTGTACTTGAACGCCGGTTGGCACGCGGTGTGTGTCCGCGGCCAAGGCGGCATCGAGGTCCCCGGCTACGCCCTGACCCTCGACGTCGGTGACGACGCGTGCGCCATCGGCCTCCCGCCCGATCCGGAGGACGACCGCGACGGTGACGGCGTGGCCGACGCCTGCGACGACGACGATGACGGCGACAGCGTGGCCGACGCCGTCGACAACTGCCCGCTGCTCCCCAACGGCCCCGGCGGTGCGGGTTTTCAGACCGCAAACGATGGGTGGATCCAGCAATGGTCCGTCCTTG
>JBEIFN010000467.1:0-2679 GCA_040382435.1 Alphaproteobacteria bacterium | reverse complement strand
GCGGCGGGGCCTCCCCACACGTAGACCGAGTCCAACCATCGTTCGCGGCGGCGCGCGCGGTCTTCGGCGCGGTCGGGGGCATCGGTCTGCGCCTCGACTTCGGTGAGCATCGCGTCGACGCGACGCACGATGTCGAGCTGCCAAGACGCGACGTGTTCGCGGAGTTCTCCGCGCACTTCTTCCTGGACACGCCGTCGGATCTCGACGTTGTGCTGGACCGTTCCGCCGAGCGCGAGGGCGGCGAGCGCGGCGAGGGCGACCGCTGTGAGCAGGAGCAACGCTGTCCGCGCGTTTTGGACCGGAGCCGACAGGAGCACCTCGAACGTAGGTTGTGGCCCGCTGAACCGGTGCGGTCAAGGCGGTCGACAGGGCTTGACGTCGAGGGGCGCACGGGTGACCTTCGGCAGCGATTTTTCGCGGGGGGAGCAATGCATCAGGGACTCGGTCGTTGGGGTTGGGCGCTTGCGGCGGTGGTTTGTCTGGGCTGCGGCGGCGGCGACGAGGCCGCTGAGGGCAAGGGCAAGGCCAAGGGGAAGGGAGCGCGTGCCGACAAGGCGACGTCGGAGCTCGTCGAGATCGCGGGTCCGGCGCCGGCGCTGCTGATCGGGCAGGCCCACTTCTCGCAAGACGCCAAGCCGCTCCCCGCCAAGCTCGTCCTGTTGCGGACGCAGGACGGCAAGTGGGGTGCCGAGGAGATCAGCGATCCCGAGAGCAACGTGTTTCACAAGGCGATCGCTTGGCAGGGCGGCATCCTCACGATCGGCGCCGAAGCGGCGCGTCTGAAGCACTGGACCCGAGGGGCAGACGGCGCTTGGACGGCCAAGACGCTGTGGGCGCCGAAGTGGAACGGCAAGTTCAACCGCCTCCGTGATCTCGAAGTGGGCGACGTCACCGGCGACGGCAAGGACGACCTCGTCATCGCCACGCACGATGAGGGCGTCGTCGCGGTGGGGCAGCAGGGGGCCGACGGTGCCTGGGCCTTCGCGGAATACGACCAGCGCGCCGACACGTTCGTCCACGAGATCGAGCTCGGCGACGTCGACGGCGACGGCAAGAAGGAGATCTACGCGACGCCGTCGGCGCGCAACAACTCCTCGGGGGAGTCGCAGCCCGGCAGCGTGTGGCGGTACGACTGCGACGCGAGCGCGTGCAAGCATGAGGCCGTCGTCGACTTCACGAAGAGCCACGCCAAGGAGATCTTGGTCCGCGACCTCGATGGTGACGGCAAGGACGAGCTGTACGTCGTGCGTGAGGGCGTCAACGTCAAGCAAGCCGACGGCAGCATGAAGCTCGAAGAGCCGGTCGAGATCACCCGCCAGGATCGTGCGGGTGGCGCTTGGAAGGCCACAACGGTCGCGCAGATCCAGGACCACCAGACGCGCTTCCTCGTCCCGGGTGACGTCGACGGCGATGGCAAGACCGATTTGGTCGCCGCGGGCTTCAAGAGCGGGCTGTGGTTCCTCAAGCCCAAGGGCGACGGCACGTTCGAGCCTTCGTTGATCGACAAGAACTCGTCGGGCTTCGAGCACGCCACGCACGTCGCAGACCTCGACGGCGACGGAAAGCTCGAGATCTACGTCGCGGCGGATGACCAGCGCGAGTTCCGGGTGTACCGCTGGAGCGGCACCGGGTGGAGCAAGACGCGCATCGCCCCGATCGGTCCGGCCTCCGAGAACTTCCTCACCTGGAACATCCAGAACGGGACGCTCTGAGCGATGGCTGCGCCCAACCTCATCACGCCGCGTGGCCTACAGCGGATCCAATGGGAGATCGAGTGGCTGCGTGGCGTCGAGAGGCCGCGTATCGTCGCTGAGGTCGCCTACGCGGCCTCCCTCGGCGACCGCTCGGAGAACGCCGAGTACACCTACGGCAAGCGGCGGCTGCGGCAGATCGACGGACGCGTCGACCACCTCGTGCGTTGTCTCGATCGCGTGCAGGTCGTGGATCCGGGCGCGCAGCCCGTAGGGTGCGTGCGCTTTGGGGCCACGGTCGAGATCGCGGACGAAGAGGGCGAAAGCAAGACGTTTTTGTTGTACGGCGAGCACGAGGTCGACATCGACGCCGGCATCCTCAGCCACCGCGCGCCGCTCGCGGTCGCGTTGATGGGAAAGCGGGAAGGTGAGGTTGTACGGTTCCAAGCGCCAGGTGGGGCGCGCGAGGTCGAGCTGGTCTCGGTGCGTTTCGAGGCGCAGATCCCCGATCCGGTGCCCGCCTGGAAGGTCGAGCGCGACAACGCTTGATCATCGGCTTTCTCGCCGGATGCAGATGGGTGCGTTACACGCTTGGCGTGCGGGCTTGGGAGCATCCAAGGGCCCGCGTCTTCTCATCCGAGGGGGCGTGCCGCACAGCGCACGTTGCGCGGGAGGTCGGGCGAAGCCCGATGAGGGAGCGGACGCCTGTTCGTCCGTGAATGTGGTTGTTGCCGGCCGGGGGCCGGTTGTCAGGTGGGTCATCATGGGGAAGAAGCTGTTCGTGGGTGGGCTGAGCTGGGGCACGACCGACGAGGGACTGCGCGCGGCATTCGAGCGTTTTGGTGAGGTTTCGGAGGCGCGGGTCATCCTCGAGCGCGACACCGGTCGCTCCCGCGGGTTCGGCTTCGTCAGCTTCAGCGACGACAGCGTGGCCGATGCAGCGGTCAACGAGATGAACGGCGCGTCGCTCGACGGTCGCACCATCCGC
>JBEIFN010000466.1:0-2680 GCA_040382435.1 Alphaproteobacteria bacterium | reverse complement strand
CTCGAAGAATGGACCGCGGCCCTGGTCCGCGCGTTGGACGAGGGTCGCCAGGGCGTGATGTCGTGAAGTTCTCGGCGCGCCAACGGCGGCCTCGCGCCGCGCTCGACCTGACCCCGATGTTGGACGTTACGTTCAACCTCATTCTCTTCTTCGTGGTGACGACGCAGTTCGCCTCGGAGCAGCAGCCCGCGCCCGATGGCCTGCAGGTTGACCTGCCGCGGGCGGCGGCGGCGCAGGTGTTGCCGAGTGAGGCCAGCGTCGATCTGACGGTCGGTGCGGAGGGGACGGTCTTCGTCGATGGGGCGAGCGTCGATCGTGCGGAGCTTCGGGGACGGTTGCAGGCGGCCGCCGAGCGCGATCCGAACACCCTGGTCGTGTTGCGGGCGGACCGCGGTGTGGCCCACGGCGAGGTGGTGTCGGTGATGGACTTGGCGCGCACGCTCGGGCTGACCCGGCTTGCGATCGCGACCGATCCGGAGTCAGAGGCGGGCGCACCTTGAACGGTGACGTCCGCTCGAGAATCGGGTAGCGCAGCGGAAGGGGGTCGGACGTGCGAGAGTTCGCGTTCGTGTGGGTGACACGTACCCTTCTTGGGGCCGTGGTCATGGTCCTCTGCTGGGTGCTCTTCTTTGGGGAGGCCTCGGTCTTCGAGCACATGGCGACGAAGCGCAAGGTGGACTCGCTCGCGGAGCGTTGGGCCAACCTCAACCGTCAGAACAACGAGATGTTGTTGTGGCTGCAGAACCTCGAACGCGACCCGATCAACCAAGAGCGTCTCGTGGCTGAAGAGCGTGGGTTTGCGCGACCGGGCACGGTGATCTTCCGATTTGACGGTGACGCGCGCGGCATCGCGACGGCCGCGGAAGGCGGGCCGGCGCCATCGTCGGCGCCTCCGCCTTCCTCCGGGGCGGACGTCGCCTCTCCTCCTGCGACGCCCTGACGTGGCGGGTTTTCCGTCCGATCCGGGCTGGTGGCTCGCGCGTCTGTTGCGCCCGGTCCGGGGGGCAGCCCTTCAGGGCGCCGAGGACGTCGCAGAGACGGTGTCGGGCCTTCCGGTCGTCGTCGGCTGGGGTTTGCCCGCGACAGTCGTTCCCGCACCGCTCGTGACACCGTACGCGGTCGCGGCGCTGGTTGGGGGGGCGCTCGGACGAAGCGGCCCCGAGGTCTCCACCGCCGTGCTCGCCGGAGCGTGGGGTGGCGTCGTCGCCTTGCACGCGGCCGGCGGCGCGTTCGCGGGGGAGCCCGGCGTCGTCTGGATGCAGACGGGTTGGGCTTGGGTCGGCACGGCGGTCGCGCTCGCCGGGTACCGCCTCACGCGTCGGATCCCGCTTGCCCTCACAGGGCTAGGCGTCGGGGCGTCGCTGACCGGCTGGACGGCCTCGGCGCTCGGGTTGCCGGGTCCTTGGGGGTTCGGGCTGATCTCCGCGGCCGTTTGGCCGTGGGCGGCCGAGGCCACCGGGGGCCTCGCGAGTGCCGTCGCCGGCGCCGCGTTGGTCGGCGAGCTCGTCGGGGCGCCGTGGGGCGGCGCGTCGTGGTTGACCTTGGTGGGCCTTTGGGGAGCCCAACGCGCCCCCGAGCGTTGGCGTCGGTGGCGCGAACGACGTCGAGAGGCGACCGAGGTGCCTGCTGCTGCCGACGTCGTCGTGGGCGACGTGCTGGCGGACCCGGCGGCCGAACCGATGGCCGAACCGATGGCCGAACCGATGGCCGAACCGATGGCCGAACCGGCGGCTGCACAGGTGGTGGAGTGCGTGCCCGTCGCCGAGGTCGTGAACGAGGTCGTCGTCGCCCCAGGCTCGGTGACCGCGGCCGCGCCCGTCGTCGTCGAGGCGTTGCCGGTCGAGGTACCGGTCGAGGTACCGGTCGCGGTGCCGGTCGCTGGTGGGGACGCTACGGGGCCGTCGGCGGAGGTCGCTTCGGCTGCGCCCGTCAAGACGCCGGACGCGGGGGGATCGTGATGGCCTTGAGCGCGGTGGGTTGGTGGGTCGGCGTTGGCCTGATCGGGGCGGGCGTCGCGTTGGCGTGGTTCGGACGGGGGGCCGACGGGCGGAGCGTCCCCGAGGGTCAGGCGCGGCTGCCGCGTCCGACACCGCTTCCTCACCCCGTCGAGCCCGCGGCATCGCCGCCGCGCGCCGTTTCGGCAGCGGTACGGTCTGCGCCCGTTCCCCCGAGGGCGGGTGCGACGCTGCTCCCGTTCGATGAGGTGTGCGACGGCCCACCGGCGGCCCTGCCGGCGTCCGAAGCCGTCGCGTCGAACGGGGGCGAGTTGCCGCGCGCGCCGAGCGCCACGATCATCGCCTTCGAGGATGGGGAGGAGGGATGATCGACGAAGCGGTAGAACGGATCCCGGCGACCTCGGCGCGTCCGCCGATCCTCCTCTCTGCGGAGCACGCCTCCGAGCGCCTTCCGCCCGGATGGGCGTGGCCGGCCGAAGATGCTCGTTTGGCTGGGACACACTGGGCGTATGATCTGGGGATCGCCGAGGTCACGCGGGACGTCGCCGCCGCGCTCGGCGCGCCCGCGGTGCTCAGCAGGTTCTCCCGGCTGCTCATCGACCCCAACCGTCCCCTCGACAGCGACACCCTGTTTCGCCGTGAGGCGGATGCGCTGCCGGTCGGCCTCAACGCCTCCTTGGCGCCGGAGGATCGAGCGCGTCGGATCCAGGACTACTACCGGCCCT
>JBEIFN010000465.1:0-2682 GCA_040382435.1 Alphaproteobacteria bacterium | reverse complement strand
TCTCGCCATGTCTGCCCGGCGTCCGTCGACCGCCAGACGGCGTTGCCACGCACGCCGATGACGAGGCGCCCGGCACCGGCGAGCGGGGAAACGTTCACCGCTCCGAGGAGCGCCCACGAGAAGCCATCGATGCTCGTGTAAAGCGACGCGCCGTTCCCGATCAGGAACCGCCCCCCCACATGCAGCACGCGGCCGCCGAAGTTGCTCGCGCCGACCCGTTGGTGGACCCACGTCGCGCCGTGGTCCGTGCTCGTCGCGACCCACCCACTCTCGCCCGTCGCCACAAAGGTCGGTGTGCCGTCGAGGGTATGGGCGAAGCCGACATGACTCAGACCGAGGCCCGCCGTCTCGGTCTCTACAACCCAGCCTTGGCCATCATACGTCGTCGACGTGCGCCCCGCGCCGACGGCGACGAACGCGCCGTCCCCATACGCGACATCTCGGAGATGCGACCCGAAGTCGGTGTGCGTATGTGTCCACGTTACGCCATCTGCGCTGACCGCCAGCGCGCCTGCGCCTCCCGCGGCGAGGTACATCTCGGGGCTGGCGGCGCAGCCGCCGATCCACCCTGCGCCGTCGTCACCTTGGGCCCAGGTCAAACCGTCCGCGCTTTGCCATGTCGCGCGCACGTCGTTGCCGCCGACGGTCACAAAGCCCCGGGGGCCCCAGCAACCGCCGCGCTGAAGCGTGTTGTCGTGGTCGTTGTCGCTCTCGTAGAGGTTCACGGGGTAGGTCGCGCCCGCGTCGGTGGTCAAGGTCACGCGGCGGCCCGGGCCGTAGAGCAGCACGGGTCGTGGCGGGTCGACCACGACCGAGAGCGGGCGCATGAGCGGACCGCCCGAGCTGTGGGGCAAGCGCAGTATCGCCTGCGATACGCCGCTCTCACCCGGCGTGAAGCGCACGCCCAAGGTGGTCTGGCCCCCGGCTTCGAGCCGCGCATCGGGGAACGACGCGATATGCCAGCCCTCGCCGACGAGCCACCGCGCAGGATCGCCCAAGAAGAAGACGTCCTCGGCGCATCGACTCTCGAGCGTGAGCTCGAAGCGACGCTCAGCAGACCACGCGGGCACATGGCCCAAGGGCTGACCACCCGCCTCTGTGAGCTCGACCTCGCCCAGGTGAAGCCCGATCGCCCCCATGCACGCGGGGGGGGCGACCTCTGGGAGCGGCGCGATGGGCTCGGGCGCGAACTCCTCCGGGGGCGGAGGTCTCGGCGCGCCCTCGATCGCGACCGAGGACACGCTCACGTTATCGGGCAGCTGAGCCACCCACTCCCAGACCTCGCCGTCGCGCGTCCGCATGATGTGGCGCGTCCGGGAGTTTCTGAACGCGAACAGCCAGCCCGCGTGCGTGCCGAGCATGCGGAGCCCATTGGTCTCGTCTCGCCGCGCGGGAAACGAGAACGTCTCGCCGTCATCCGACACGGCGATGCTCGCGCCGCAGACGCCCTGGTTCCCCGAGTTGCCCGCGAGCAGCCAGCGGCCCGCCACATGGCCTACGCTGTAGACGGACGCGTACTGTGAGGCGCACAGCTCCGACTCGCGCCAGGTCTCGCCGTGGTCCGTCGAGACGCTCACGATCCATCGCTCGTTTCCACCGGCGGCGACGACGCGCCCGTCCGCGGAAACGACGCCGTTGAGCCACTGCGCGCTCGGGTGCGGCGCCAAGTCTGTGAGCGAGACGCCATCGGTCGTGATCGCGCGTCGACCGCCACGGCCTACAACGAAGATGCGCTCTCCATCGAACGCCATACCCTGAATCATGCCGCCGTAGCGCGTGGCCTCATGGACGACGACATCGCCGCGGATTGACCAGGTCAGGACGTCACCGCGCGAGCACACGAAGCGTCCAAATGCGTAGGTGCAGAAGTCCGATCGAAACGTGGGGTTCGCGATCGAGGGCGTCCAGACCACACCGTCGGGGCTCGTCTCGTAGAGCCCAGGGGAGCCCCAGTCCGTGCCGTCGCGGTGCGCCCGAAAGAACCTGCCCGCGCCCCAGGTCGTGGGGCCCATCGTCCGGGCCACTTCGCCCCGCGGAGCGGTCGTGGTCAGGGTGCGCCCATAGTCGTCGCTCACCAGCGTATAGCCGTTGTCGCCGGAGAAGACGAGGCGCAGGGGGGGCGAGATCGCGGCGTGCAGGCCGACCTCAAACTGTGTCTCGAGGGCAGCGTTAGGCACTCTGAGCACGGCGCGACGGTGGCCACCCGCTTCGGCGCTCACCGGATCCGCGACTACGCGGAGCGTAACGGGCACTTCGGGGACAAGCTCGGTCGGCGGCGGGGACGCCCAGCGGAAGACGGGGTCATCGAGCCACGCTGTGGGGTCGTCAGCGGTGTCCAGCGGCTCTGCGCCGCGCCAGACGACGCTGAATTCGAAGACCTCGGGCGCTGAGAGGCCCGCTGGACCCGTTACGCGGTCGAGCGCCTCGCCCCAGGCCAGCAGGTGGCCGTCGGCGAGCACGCTCAATCGACCGCCGCTCGCGCCGGCGGCGTCCGGCCAGACCTCGTAGTCGGGCAGGTCCGGCCATACGGTGGCGTCGACGGGCGGCGCGGCGTCGGGCTCAACGGGCGCGGCGTCGGGGTCAACGGGTGCGGCGTCGGGGTCAACGGGCGCGGCGTCGGGCTCAAGCGGCGCGGCGTCGGGCCCAACCGGCGCGGCGTCGGGCCCAACCGGCGCGGCGTCG
>JBEIFN010000464.1:0-2690 GCA_040382435.1 Alphaproteobacteria bacterium | reverse complement strand
GCACCTCAAGGAACGGCCCGACCAATCCCTGGCCTGCGCGCAACACGCTTACCACAGCAGGCGCGCGGCCCGCGAGGCCCAAGGTGTCGCACAGCGCCAGCGGCGTCTGCACCCGGACCGCCACCGTGGCGACGCGGCGCGCGGCCTCGGCGGCCAGGAGCAAGCCCAGGCCCTGCATCGCGGCACGGAACCCGGGCGTCGTCGTCGCGACGTCGCGCAACGTGGCCAAACGCGCGGTCGCCAACGGGTGGTCGAGGACGGTGACGGGCATGAAGCCTCCTCAGCGAGCCCTTAGCCGTTCGAGGACGCTCCGCACGGATCCCGAGGCCAGCGCGTCGGAGGCGAGACGCACGGCGGTCTCGCGGGGCTGGCCGACGAGCGTGAGCATCAACGCGGCCTGCAGCGCCACGGCGTCGAACAAACCGCGCGCGCGCCCTGCGCGCTCCCCCGCAAACAGCCGTTCGAGCGCGGCGGCGTTGTCGGCGGCCTCACCGCCCGCGAGGTCTGCGGGCGAACACGCCGGTAAGCCCCATGCGCCCGCGTCGTCCTTGCGCACACGGCCGTCCGTCCCCCACTGCGTCCACGGACAACAAGGGGTCGCTTCATCCCAGCCGTTGTCGCCATGAACCGTCGCGCCCGAGACGCCCAAGCGCGCGAGGGCGCCGGCGAGGGCACCCGCTGCGGCCGGAGATGCCGCCCCGACCAGCTGCACGGCGGGACGCGCCGGGTTCGTCAACGGACCCAGCAGGTTGAAGGCGGTGGGCACGCCGAGCGCGCGACGCAGCGGCCCGATCTCACGCGTCGCGGCATGAAACGTCGGCGCGAACAAGAACGTAAAACCCGCGCGCGCGAGCTGATCCTCGGCCTGCCCTGCGGACGTCGCCAGCACCACGCCCAGCGCCTCGAGCACATCCGCGCTGCCGCAACGCCCCGACACCGCTCGGTTGCCGTGTTTGACGACGGGAACGCCGCACGCTGCGACGACCAGCGCAGCCGCCGTCGACAGGTTGACCGAGTGGCTCGCATCACCCCCCGTGCCCGCGCTGTCGATCGCCCCCTCCGGCGCGACCACCGGAACCGCGCGCGCGCGCATCGCCCCTGCGAGCGCCGCGAGCTCCTCGGCCGCGACGGGCCGCTCGCTCAGCCCGATCAGCCACGCCCGACGCGTGTCGTGGGCGACCCCGCCGTCCGCGAGCGCGTCGACGAGCGCGTCGGCGTCAGCGATCGAGAGCGTCGTCGGGTCGGTGAGGCGCGCCGCCAGCGCGTCGCGTGCGTGGCTCATGACGCCGTCATCGCGAGAAAGCGAGCGAGGAGTGAAGGACCGTCCGGGGTCAGGACGCTCTCGGGATGAAACTGCACCCCCACCACCGGGAGACTCCGATGCGCGACCGCCATGATCTCGGCGGCGTCCACCGTTTCGGCGGTGACCGCGAGGCAGTCGGGGAGGGCGTCGCGCACCGCGGCGAGGCTGTGGTAGCGCGCGACCGGCATCGGCTGGGGCAGACCTTGGAACAAGCCCTCCCCCGTGTGCCGGACTTCGCTGCTTTTGCCGTGCATCAGGCGCGGGGCGCGGGCGACGACGCCGCCGTACGCGACCGTGATCAGCTGGTGGCCCAGACAGACCCCGAGAACGGGGATCTTGCCTTCGAACGCCCGCAGCATCGCCAGACAGACGCCCGAGTCCTCCGGGCGGCCCGGCCCCGGCGACAGGCACAAATGCGTCGGTGCGAGCGCGACGGCCTCGGCCACGGTGATCGCGTCGTTGCGGCGGACCCAGACTTCCGCGCCGAGCGTCATGAAGGCCTGCGCGAGGTTCCACGTGAAGGAGTCGTAGTTGTCGATCAACAACAGGCGCGCCGTCATCCGAAGCTCCCCGACGCAAGGGCGTCCTTCGCGAGCGAGAGCGCCGCGTACAACGCCGCGGACTTCGCCCGAATCTCGGCGTATTCGGAGGCGGCCACGGAGTCGGCGACGACCCCGGCTCCCGCCTGCACCTGATAGCGGCCCGGCGTGAAGCACAGCGTCCGGATCGCGATCGCTTGGTCCATCCCACCATCGTGCCCGAAGTATCCGACCGTCCCGGCGTAGAACCCTCGCGCGACCGGCTCGAGGGCGTCGAGCAACGCCACGGCCCGCACCTTGGGCGCGCCCACGACCGTCCCGGCCGGAAAGGCTGCTTCGAACAGATCGAACGCGTCGACCTCGTCGCGCAGTGTCCCCTCGACCCCCGAGACGATGTGCATCACGTGGCTGTAGCGCTCGATCGTGCGGTACGGTCGCACCGCCACGGTACCGCCCACCGCGACGCGTCCGAGGTCGTTGCGCGCCAGATCGACGAGCATCACGTGCTCCGCGGCTTCCTTGGGATCCGCGAGGAGCGCCGCTTCGGCCTCGGCGTCGGCTTCGGGCGTGGCGCCGCGGGGACGCGTGCCGGCGATCGGTCGCAGCGTAGCCGCACGGCCCGACAGTCGAACCAACGCCTCGGGGCTCGACCCGACCAAGGTGACGTCTCCCCAGTCAGCAAAGACCATGTACGGCGACGGGTTGAGCAGCCGCAACGCTCGGTAGACCTCGAACGGCGGCAGGTCGGTCGTGCCATCGAATCCGATCGAGGCCACGAGCTGGTAGACATCGCCACGCCCGATAGCGGACTGGATCTGGTCGACGACGGCGTGGAACGCGGCCTCGGT
>JBEIFN010000463.1:0-2691 GCA_040382435.1 Alphaproteobacteria bacterium | reverse complement strand
CGTGACGCGCGCGCTCGCCACCGGGCCTTGGGCCGGGGCCGCCGTGCGTGTGCAGGCGTCGCCGTCCGGGGCGGCGCAGCGCCGCGCGGCGCGGGTCGTCGAGGCGCTGCTGCTCGCCGGCGCCGAGGTTCGTTGGGTGCCATCGGCCGATGCGCCCGATGTGCCGGGTTGGCTCCCGCGTGGGGACGACGGCGCGCCGGTGGCCTGGACGTGGCAGGTCGATGAGGCGGGAGCGCGCGCGACGTCGGCGTCCGGCGACCCGGGTCCGGCCCTTGAGGGGCTCGCGACGCCGTAGACGACGGGTCGGGTCAGCCGCAGACGACGGGCAGGCAGGCGCCGTCGACGCACAGGCCGTTGGCCTCGCCGCAGGGCGTGAAATCGCCCTCGCAGACGGGCACGCACAGATCGGCGCGCTCGGTGCAAGCGTCGGTCGGGCCGCAGGCGAGGCAGGCGTTGACGAACACCTCGGCATCGGTGCAGTCCTCGGCCGTGACCTTGGGTGCGGTGTCGGTGGGGTCGGTGTCGGCACCGGTGCAGGCAAGCAGGACGAGGACGGCGGAGAGGGAGAAATGGCGCATCAGGGCCTCCTGCGCCGTTGTCTATGCGACCGCGCGCCGCTCCACCCGTCGATGCGGCCGTTTGTGCTTGTGGGGTCGGACAGGGGCGTCGTGCGCTGGGTTCGGCTAGTCCGCCGGCGGAGGTGGCGGTGGCGCGACGCAACGACGGTGTGCGGCGGACGGTGCGGGCGGTCGAGGTCGCGCAGGAGGTCCTCCCCGGGACGTCGATCGAGCTGCTCCAAGCCTTGCACCTGCTCACGCGGGAGGGTGACCTCAACGCGGACGCGCGCCGCAAACTCAAGCAGGTCAACCACCTGATCGGCTTGCTGCGCCCCTCGGTGGACGCGGCGCTCGCCGCCCACGAAGACCCGGTGCTGGTGGACTGCGGCTCGGGCAAGTCCTACCTTGGCTTGCTGCTCGATCAGCTCGTGTTCACCCCCGCAGGCCGCGGGCGCGTCGTCGCCTTGGAGGCACGCCCCGAGCTTGCGGCGGCCGCGGCGTCGCGCGCGGAGGCCTTGGGGTTGACGCGGTTTCGGTCGGTTGCCGGTCCGATCGAGGCGGCCTCCGTGGAGGGCCCCGTCCACCTCGTCACCGCGCTGCACGCCTGTGACACGGCGACCGACGACGCGCTGATCTTGGCGGCGCGCGCCGGCGCGGAGCACGTCGCGGTCGTGCCGTGCTGCCAAGCCGAGGTCGCGCGCCAGCTCGGCGAGGCGCGCCCGGAGGACGGCGTGATCGCGAGCCTCGCCGCGCACCCGATGCACCGCCGCGAGTTCGGTTCTCATCTCACCAACGTGCTTCGTTCGCTCACGCTCGAAGCGCTGGGGTACCGGGTGACCGTCACCGAGCTGGTCGGCTGGGAGCACAGCATGAAGAACGAGCTGATTCTGGGGCGGCGGACGCGTCCCGGCAGCGACGTCGGCCGCGAGCGGCTGCGAGAGGTCCTTGCGCGCACCGGCGTCGCGCCCAAGGTCGTGCGGGAGCTCGGGCTGGTCCCGGGTTGACAGGCCGCGGTTGGGCGGCGATCGAAGGTGGGGGGTGCCCGATGACCACGGAGGCGGATGCGGTGAAGTCGCCGGCGCACAGGCCCGCGCTGACCGACGCGCTCAGGGCGCGGCTCGTCGACGTGTACGGCCCCGACCGCGCGGCCCGCGTCGCGAGACGCTTTGAGGATCCGGCCTTCCTCCGTGCGCAGCTCCACACGCTCGTCGCCGCCCACCTGCCGCCCGATCGGCTCGATGGGGCATCGGTGCTCGATTTTGGGTGTGGTACGGGCGCGAGCCTGCTCCACCTCGCGCAGATGTTTCCGTCGGCGCGCTACGTCGGCGTCGAGTTGCAAGCCGACTACGTGGCGGTGGCGGAGGCTGTCTTCGCCCACTTTGGCCTGCGTCACGTGCAAGCTCTCGTCTCGCCGCGGCCCGACGCGCTGCCCGAGGGCATCGGTCCGTTCGATGTGATTGTGTGCAACGCGGTCGTCGAGCACTTGCTGCCCGGGGAGCGGGCGTCGCTCCTTCCGATGCTCTGGCGCGCGCTTCGGCCGGGCGGCGTGCTGCTGCTCACCGAGACGCCGTGGCGGTGGTTCCCCAAGGAGCTGCATACCACGGGATTGTGGGGGATCAACTGGATGCCCGCCGCGCTTGCGGGACCGTATGCGCGCGCGATGAGCCGTCGGCCGGGCATCCGCGAGGCGGACTGGGCGGAGCTGCTCCGCCGCGGGATCCGCGGCACGACGGTCGCTGAGATCACCTCGCTGTTGCGGGCGTCGGGCGATGGCGAGCCGCGCGTGTTGGCGCCCACGGGCCTCGGACACCGCGACCATGTCGACCTGTGGCTCGGTCGGACAGGCGGCAAAGGAAGGACGCCGCGTAAGGCGCTGGCCGCACAACTCGCGCGTCTCGCGACGCCTGTCTTTGGCGAACCGATGGTGCCGACGTTGACGCTCGGTCTAGAGAAGCTGGCGCCTACGTCGTCCTGACAACGGCGTGCGACGTTCGTGGTAGCGTCCGCCCGACGCGTGGGGGAACGATGCGGGGCTGGATCGGCGGGTGTTTGGCGTGGGTCGCGTGTGGCGCGCCCGAGGTGGCGGAGCCCGGGTGGCAAGACAACTTCGGGGTCGTCGAGACGCTCGGGGATG
>JBEIFN010000462.1:0-2701 GCA_040382435.1 Alphaproteobacteria bacterium | reverse complement strand
TCCCGGACTGGGTGGAGCTGTACAACGCCTCGGCGCAGCCCGTGTTCCTCGGCGGCTACGCGCTCGCCGACGCGGACGACCCTGCCGAAGCGGTCGAGCTCGGCGCCGTGACGGTGCCTGCCTACGGCTTCGTGCTGGTGTACGCGGACGGTGGTTCGTCGGGTGCGACGCCCTCGGTGCCGTTCGCGCTTTCGTCGGGCGGCGAGGAGATCGTGCTCTACGATCCCGCCGGGCGGCGCCTCGACGCCGTTCGGTTCGGGGACCAAAGCCCTGATGTGTCGCTCGCCCGCGTCGTCGACGGCGATGAGGCGTCGGGTTGGGCCTACGTGGCCTTCGGCACGCCGGGCGCGTCGAATGCGGGTGCGCCGTGACCGGCCCCGGGAGCGAGTTGGAGGCAGCAGCCCGCGTACGAGCGGCGCTCGTCGGGGCGGGAGAGGTTACCGAGATCGCGATGTTCGGGGGCCGCAAGTTCTCGGTCGGCGGCACGATGGTCTGCGGCTTGGTGCGCGGGATGCTGGTCGTTCGGGTCGGCCCGAGCGGCCATGACGCCGCGCTGTCGCTTCCGCACGCCCGTCCGATGGACTTCACGGGGCGTCCGATGCGCGGGCTGGTCTACGTGGACCCGCCGGGCTGGGCGTCCGACGCCGATCTCCACGCGTGGGTGACGCGCGGGCTCGCGGGCGCTGCCGCCCACCCGACCCCAGCGAGGTCGGGTTCGCGCAAGCCTCAGGCGTAGAGCGCCCCAAAGGGCTCGACGCCGAGGTCGGCCACGTCGTCCTCGATGCCGACGCGTTGCAGAATCGCCCGGAACAGGTGCTCGGGATGCAGCACGACCCCGTCGGGGTCGGGGGCGCCGGTCGCGAGGTTGACGGTCGTCGGGGTGAGGCCGAGGTCTGAGGACCGCCCGAGGACGCGTCCACCCGCGAGGCCGCCGCCGGCGAGGAAGGCGGCGTTGATCAGGTGGTGATCGCGTCCGCCGGAAGCGTTGAGGAGGGAGGACCTGCCGAACTCGGAGAAGCCGACGACGGTCGTGTGGTCGAGCCACGAGCTGCCGGTCGTCCCGTACTCCCGGCTGCTCAAGTCATCGAGGATCGCCGCGACGACGTCAAAGCCCGATTGCAGGGTCGGGCCGTGCGCGCTGGCCCATTCGGGGCCGTGCGTATCGAGCCCCGCGCACACCTCGATGTTGACCGCGCGCGCGATGCCCGAGGTGAGCGCGGTCACGGCGGCGGCCGCTTGGGCACCGGGGCTGCGGAGATCCTCAGGGTCGATCCCGTAGGCGTCACGCAACGCTTCCATCTCTGGCGTGTTCGCTCCGAAGTCGAACCGGTCGCCGAGGCCGAGCCCGACGAGATCTCGGCTCGCCGTGCGCAGCTCAAGCGCGCCCTGTAGAAAATCGGAGCCGCCGCTGCTCGGGCAGTCCGCGACGCTATCGAGTAGGGCATCGACCCGGGCGCGGGCGGTTGCGGGGAGTGCGCCCGGACTGGGCCGAAGGGCGCGAAGCAGGTCGTCCACCGAACTGACGCGGATCGCGCTCGCGTACGAGGGCTGCGCGTCGTTGTAGGACTCGACGCGCACCGAGAGTTGAGGGATGGCGTTGGTCTGACCGAGGTGCGCGGCGAGGAGGGTGGCGAGGTTGCTGCCCTTGGCTTGCAGACCGACCGGTGGGCGTCCGGTGAGGAACCGGCGTCGTCCGACCTCGTGGGTGAGCGTGTCCATGCTCAGCCCGCGGACCAGCGTCAGCCGGTCGGCGTGGCGCGCGAGGCCGCCGATGGAGGGTCCGAACACCATCTCGGGGACCGACGTGCGGACCAGCTGGGGATCCCCACTGAGGGCCTCGAAGCCCGTCTCGATGCGCGTCGTTTTGCGTAGGTCGGGACGGAACACGGCCGGATCGCGGGGGTCGAGCGAGAGCAGCAGGTCCCAGCCGCCGTTGAAGTAGCAGAACAGGAAGTGCTGGTCGCTGGCCAATTCGGATGCACGAACCCCGCGACCGGCGATGGGCAACAACCCGCCGAGGGCGGTCAGCCCGCCCAACGCGGCGCCCGAACGAAGGAGGTCTCGTCGAGAGAAGGTCATGGGACCTCAGTAGGCGTAGAACGCGGGGTGGGTGATCAGCGCGACGCAGACGGCTCGCCACGCGGTGGTCATCTCGCCGGTGTCGGCGAACACGCCGTCCAATAGCCATCGCCAGCGGGCGTGCTCGGCGTCGCCGGGCGTGACGGTGCGGCCATGGAACACGAGCACGGCGCGCGCGAGGTCGGCGTCGATGGCGGCTGCCGCGGTCGCCGGTGTGTCCGCCATCGTGGACGCTTGCAGCAGGTAGCGCGTCCCACTGCCGAACCGCTCCCGGTTGACGACCTCGGTGCACACGGCGTTCGCGGCGTCGTCGAGGAACTTGTGGAACAGCAGCCCCGGCGCGAGGTCTTCCTCGGTCGCGGCCTTGTAGTCGGGCTTTCCGAGCGTGAGCTGGAGCTTCTCGAACAGCGACACCGTCTCGCCGTCGACGACCTCGGTCCACGTGACGCCGGTGGCGACGCGCAGCGAGGCGTCGAGTTGGTCGATGTCCATCCGGCGCAGGCTCCGCGCGCTGCCGTCGGGGGACGGGACGTCGGGCGGCGGGTCGCTCGGGCCGTCGCACGCGCTCAGGCAGGCCGCGAGGCATGCGAACGGCAGCAGGCGGTTCATCGGGGACTCCGGT
>JBEIFN010000461.1:0-2701 GCA_040382435.1 Alphaproteobacteria bacterium | reverse complement strand
CGCTGGGGTTCGCCAAGACGCTCGTGGGGGCGTTTCACACCCGGTTCGCCAAGCAGGCCGACCTCGGCGGGCGCTCGCTGCATGACGTCGTGGTGATGGCGAGCCTGCTCGAACGCGAGGAGCCGACCTCGGACAACCGACCGTTGGTCGCCGGGATCTTGTGGAAGCGCCTCGACGAGGGCTGGGCGCTCGGGGTGGACGCGACCAGCCGCTATGGGCTGGCGGACTGGAGCGACCGCAAGGCCTTCCTCGCGCGCCTTCGCAACCCGGACGACCCGTTCAACACGCGCCTGCGCAAGGGCCTGCCCCCGCACGCGATCGGCAGCCCGTCGCTGGATGCCCTGCGGGCCGCGACGGCCCCCAAATCCAGTCCGTACTACTACTACCTGCACGACCGACAAGGCGCGTTGCACCCGGCCAAGGACGCCGCGGGGCACGAGGCCAATCGCCGTCAGTTCGACGTCTACTGAACGCCCAGCGCCGCGGCGGCCCTGCGGCGACATCGGAGGGAGCATGAACGACTTGCAGGCCCGCATCGAGGCCTCGGCCCAGCCGGGCGCGACGCTCGACGAGGACGCGATCCGCGCGGTGATGGAGGCGCTCGACACCGGGAAGCTCCGCGTCGCGACGCCCGACGACGCGGGCGGATGGACGATTCATGGCTGGGTTCGCACGGCGATCCTGCTCTACTTCCGCATCCAGGGGATGGTCTACGCCGCGCCCGAGGGCGGGCTGCCGTCGCACGACAAGATCCCGCTCAAGACGCGGCTCGTCGAGCAGGGCGTGCGCGTCGTGCCGCCGGGAGCCGTGCGGTACGGCGCGTTTCTGGAGCCCGGCTGCGTCGTGATGCCCGGATACGTCAACCTCGGCGCTTGGGTGGGTGCGGGCACGATGGTCGACACCTGGGCGACGGTCGGAAGCTGCGCACAGATCGGTCGCGGGGTTCACCTCTCGGGCGGGGTCGGGATCGGCGGCGTCCTCGAGCCGCCGTCGGCGCAGCCCGTCATCGTGGAGGACGGGGCGTTCATCGGGAGTCGTTGCATCTTGGTCGAGGGCGTGCGCGTGGGTGCTGAGGCGGTGCTCGGCGCGGGCGTGGTGCTCACGGCGTCCACGCCGATCGTGGATGTTCGCGGCGAGACCGAGGTCGTGCACAAGGGCTACGTCCCGCCGCGCGCGGTGGTCGTCCCGGGGTCGCGCGTGCGCCGGTTCCCCGCGGGCGACTACGCGCTTCCCGCCGCGCTGATCATCGGGGAGCGGTCGGAGAGCACCGACAAGAAGACGAGCCTCAACGCGGCGCTTCGGGATTTCGGGGTCTCGGCCTGACCGGCCGTCGTCTGGGGCTTTGGCTCGCGGCTACGCTCGCGGTCGCCTACGCGCTTCAGGCGGCGTTCGCGGTTCGAACGGGGCTCGCCAGCCCGTCGCTGGCCTGGCTCGGTCCGCGCCCTGACCGGATGATCCTCGCGGTCGGGGGCCTGTATGCGCCGTGGATGCAGGTGGCACCTTGGCGTCTCGTCAGCTCGCTCTTCGTCCACATCGATGCGCTTCATCTGCTCGTCAACGCGTTCGCGGCGGTGAGCTTGCCGCGTGCCGGTGCGGACAAGGTGCCGGCATGGGTGTGGGGGCTCACGTTTCTGGTCGGCGGCTGCGTCGGGGGGGGACTCGCGGACGCGATGGGCGTGGTGCGGTCTGCGGGCGCTTCGGGCGGGCTGCACGCCTGGCTCGGGCTGCTCGCGATGGACGCGCGCATCCGCCGACCCGTGGGGATCTCGGCGTTGGCGAGTCTTGCGCTCTCGTGGGTCGTGCCCGCGATCGACGTCGGCGCGCACGTGGGCGGCCTGCTCGTGGGGCTGGCGGCTGCGGCGGCGTTGTCGGTCGGTGTCGGTCGGGATGGCGCCGGGCCGGGCGATGGGGCATGCGCCGACGTGGAGGCAGGATGACCCGACGCGCGTTTCGGTACTACGACCTGTTCATGGCGTCGTTCGTCGTGGTGCTGTTGTGCAGCAACATGATCGGACCGGGTAAGGTCGTCGCGCTGACGGTCTTTGGGCTTCCGCTTCTGTTCAATGCGGGCAACCTGTTCTTTCCGATCAGCTACATCTTCGGCGACGTCCTGACCGAGGTCTATGGCTTCGCGGCGGCGCGTCGCGTGATTTGGGCGGGCTTTGGTGCGCTGACGTTCGCGGCGGTGATGAGCAACGTGGTGGTTGGGCTGCCGCCTGCGCCCGACGAGCCGTTCAACGCCGTACTGCAGCCCGCCCTCGAGGTGGTCTTTGGCAGCCCTTGGCGCATCGTCGCGGGCAGCATGCTCGCCTTTTGGATCGGCGACTTTGCGAACTCCTTCGTGCTCGCCAAGATGAAGGTCGCGGCGCAGGGGCGCAACATGGCCGCGCGCTTCGTGGCCTCGACGGTGGTCGGCCAGGCCGTCGACAGCGTCGTCTTCTACCCGATCGCGTTCGCGGGCTTGTGGTCCACCGACGTGTTGCTCCGCGCGATGGCGTTCAACTGGGTGTTCAAGGTCGCGCTGGAGGTGGTGCTGACGCCGGTCTCCACGCGCTTTGTCGCATGGGTCAAGCGCACCGAGGACGTCGACGTCTTCGACGAGGGGACCGACTTCAACCCCTTCCGCTTGGACGGCTGAACGGCCTTCGCCGCAACGGGCTAGACAGTCGGCAGGGGGTGTGAGGATGCGGCGCATGGTGGT
>JBEIFN010000460.1:0-2702 GCA_040382435.1 Alphaproteobacteria bacterium | reverse complement strand
GACGCTGCCGCCCATCAGTTCGACGAGCCGCTGCGTGATGGTCAAGCCGAGCCCCGTGCCGCCGTAGCGGCGCGTGGTCGTGACGTCGGCCTGTGAGAACGGTTGGAACAGCCGTGCGCATTGGTCGGCGCTCAAACCGATGCCGGTGTCGCGGACCGAGAAGTGCAGCTTGATGTGGTCGCCGGCGCGCTCGCGGACCGTCACGTCGAGCTCGACGACGCCCGCCTCCGTGAACTTGACCGCGTTGCTGACGAGGTTGATGAGGATCTGTCCCAGTCGGGTGGGGTCTCCGACCAGCGCGTTGGGCACGCTGGGATGGACGTGCAGGACGAGCTCCAGTCCCTTTTCGACGGCCCGTTGTTGCGTGACCGTCGCGAGGTGTTCGAGCGTCTCCGCTAGCGTAAAGTCGGTCGACTCCAGCTCCAGTCGCCCAGCCTCGATCTTCGAGAAGTCGAGGATGTCATTGATGATCCCGAGGAGCTGGTTGCCCGCGTTGAAGATCTTTCGGACGTAGTCGCGTTGCCGGGGAGGTAGGTCGCTCCCGAGCGCCAGCCGCGACATGCCGAGGATCGCGTTCATCGGCGTTCGGATCTCGTGGCTCATGTTGGCGAGGAAGAAGCTCTTGGCGCGCGTGGCGGCTTCGGCCTCGTCGCGTGCGGTGACGAGCTCCGCGGTCGCCGCTTCGACCTCTTCTTTGAGGTTGTTGCGCGCTGCATCCAAGGCTTCGTTCCGCTGCTGCAGCTCGACCATCAGCTCCTCGACGGTGCGCGAGGTGAGGCGGTCGCGCGCCTCTTGCCGTTGGTCGGAGGTCGGCGAGGTCGCCAGTGGTTGTTCGAGCCGTTGCGCGTCGAACGTCACGACCAACCGCGTCACGCCGCCACGGGCCTCGAAGTCCACCGACGGGCAGCGGCCATCGTGCTTGCGTCCGAGGTCCGAGGCCGCCGAGGCGAACCGCCCCGCGGCGTCGCGCGGCGTGCCGAGGAAGACCAGGGTGTCGAACAACCGTCGTCGAGCACCCGTGCGCTGCGAAGGGTCGTGGAGCGGAAGGTCGACGCTTTGGGTCATGTGGACACCTGAACGAGGGCGCACGTCGCGTCATCGAGCGGCCGCGACGCCTCGGAGAGCATGCGCGTGGCTTGCTCCTCGAGCGTTCGCCAGCTGTCGCGGCGAGCGCCCGCTTCGCGGAGCATGCCGTCGGAGGCGAGTAGCCAAGCGCTTCCGGCGACGAGCGCAGCCTGTTCGATGCGGGGCGTGGGCATCCTCGCCCCCAACAGCCCGTCGCGCGACACGAGGTGTGCGCCCCCGATCTCGCGGCAGGTCACGTTGCCTGTCGCCGCCCAAAGGACGCATTGTCGGGCCATATCAAAACGCGCGATCCCCAACGCAGCGCCACGACTTCCCTTGAGCATGACGTGGGCCCAGCGCAACGTGTCGTCGGGCGGCTCGCCGAGGCGGTGCCGAAGGTGGGCTTCGAGGAGATCGGCGAGGTCCGCTGCAGGATCGCCGTGTCCCGCGACATCGAGGATCGCGACCGTGAGGCCGTCGTCGGACTCGACCGCCAAGCAGCGGTCGCCGTTGCGCCGCTCGCCGCGGCAAGGGCGCGTCGCGTACGCCCAGCGAGCGCGGAGGGGAATCGGGCTCAGGGTAGCCATCGCCGCGCCTTGACGATCGTGCCCGTTCCTGGGCTCGAGCGGATCTCCAGGTGGTCGACGAGCCGTTTGACCCCGGGGAGTCCGAGGCCCAGGGTGCCCCCGGTGCTGTAGTGGTCTTGGAGCGCTGCCTGGATGTCAGCGATGCCCGGTCCGGTGTCCATCGCCTCGATATCGATCCGCCGGGGGGGCGCGAGATGCAGATCGACGGCCATGTGGCCGCGGCCTGCGTATTTAAGGATGTTCCGTCCAAGTTCAGAGATGACCGTCAGCGCGCGCGCAGTCTCCCGGTCGGGGATCTGCGCACGACGGCACGCGGCGCCCACCGACGTCAGCAAGACGGCGAGGTCAGCTTCGTTCCGGATGACGCGTCGCTCGGAACCGGTCACGCGCCCGCCTCCAAGGCTTGGACTGCGTCCTCGACGGTGCGAAACGCCAAGACCTCGTCGGTCTCGGCGCCGCAGCTCACCAAGGCCGCGACCACGCCCGGCTGCAGACCGGCGACGCCGCCGCGCGCGCCGAGCAATGCCATCGTCGCCAGCGCCGCCTTGAGGTGCCTCCAGTCTTCGGTATCCATGACGTCCACGGCCGTGGCGTCGAGGATCACGGCGCGCGCGCGCGTCGCCCGGACGCGATGCGCGAGATGGTCGCGGAGCTCGCCGCAGACCTCGGCGTCGATGTCGGGGGGCAGCGTCGCGACGATCGCGCCGCGCCACGACGTGAGGACGACCTTGCTCAAGCTTGAAGCCCGGCGGTGCCGGTACGCCGCACCTCGACGCCGACGCGGCGGAAGGCCTCCTCGAGCGCGTCGCGCAAGGTGGCCGTGGTTTGGATCCCCGTGACGTCGATGCCCAGCTCGACGATCGTCTGAGCGATCTCGGGGCTGACCCCAGAGAGCAGGCTCACGCATCCCATCAGACGGGTCGCCTTCGTCACCTTGATCAGGTGGTTCGCGACCGCGGTATCGACGACGCCGACGCCGCTGATGTCGATGATGAACACGCGGCTGCGCGTCTGGGCGATGCGGCGGAGGACGGACTCCATGATGTCCTG
>JBEIFN010000459.1:0-2702 GCA_040382435.1 Alphaproteobacteria bacterium | reverse complement strand
GGTCCGCGTCGGACGGACGCAGGACCGAGGCGCAGCGGGTTGCGGGGTCCGACGGGTCGCCAAACGGCGTCACGGCGGGAACAGCCGCGATGAGGGCCTCGACGAACGCAGCGCGCATCGACACGGGGATGTGGATGTGCTGCGTGGAGATGCAGCTTTGGCCAGCGTGTGCGAACGCGCCGAGCGCGAGGCGGCGGGCTGCGGCGCTGGGCTCGGTTCCGTCGAGGACGATGGCGTGGGCGACGCCGCCGAGCTCGAGGACAACACGTTTTCCGGCGGCGTGCGCGGCGAGGGCGTGTCCTCCCACGGAGGAGCCGGTGAAGCTGACCACGCGGACGTCGGGTGCGCTCGCCAGGGCGCGAGCGACATCGCGGTCCCCCGGGAGGACGGCGATAGCGTCCCCGGGGACGCCGACATCGGCGAGCAGCGCGCCGAGACGGAGTGCGGCGGTCGGGGTCTCGGGCGCGGGTTTGATCACGACCGGGCACCCGGCTGCGAGGGCGGGGCCGACCTTGTGCAGCACGAGGTTGAGCGGGAAGTTGTACGGTGTGATCGCCACCGCGACGCCGGCAGGTCGGCGTCGGAGCGCGCCGGGCGGTCCGAGCTGTGACCGTGGGTCGGGACGCGTCAGGTCGTCTGCGGCGTCTGCGGCCGCGAGGAGCGTGTCGACGCCGCGTTCGACCTCGACCCGCGCCAGCGCGATGGGCTTGCCCCCTTCTGCGAGCAGATCGTGGGCGAACGCTTCGCTCGCGGCCCTGAGGGCGTCGGCGGCGGCGCGGAGCCAAGCAGCGCGGGTGCCGGGGTGGGTCGCGGCGAGGTCGCGGCGTACCGACGCCGCACGGCGGAGGGCTTCGGTGGCCTGGTCGGGGGTGGTGTCAAGGACCGGTGGGAGGGCAGCCCCCGTCCACGGGTGCACGAGTCTGCGTGGCGCGCCGCCGTGCCACCATCTGCCGCCGATCAGCGGACCGTTCATGCGGCGCGCGTCGGTCGCAGCGGCCACGCGCCGCGATGGATCGGACGAAACCCGGAGGCGCGCGCGACGTCGAGGATGCGCTCGAAGGCGAGGCTCACGGTGGCCCCCGCCTTCTGGGTCACTTCATCCTCGGTGGGAAGATCGAAGTCGTCGGCCCCCCAAGCGAGGCCCTCGAGCGCGCCTTCGTTCGCGGTCAGCACCGAGGTGCGGATGTGCGGGATATTATCTAGGTATATCCTGCATATCGCCATCCAGCGAAGGTAGTCGCGCAGCGGCACCTCGTCGCCACCGAGCGCCGTGTCGTACGGCTTGTACGTCCACACGAGAAAGCTCGGAAGCGCACCGTGGTTCTCGTCTTGGAACCTTCGGAGGCGTTCGAGGTGGTTCATCCGCTCGTCAAGCGTCTCGTCGAAGCCCACCACCATCGTGGCGGTGCTGCCGAGTCCTGCATCGAGGATCGCCTGTTGCGCCGCGTAGTAATCCTCGACCTTGTACTTGAGCGGAGAATGGCGGCGCCGGAAGGCGTCGTCGAGGACTTCGGCGCCACCTCCAGTGATCCAGCGGATGCCGCTGGCCGAAAGTGCGGCGGCGGCGTCGGCGTAGCTGAGCTTGCTCACCTTGGCGGCGTACATGAACTCGGCCACGGTCAGCCCGTAGAATTCCATGCGGTCCCCGAAGCGTTCGCGGATCCGCCGGAACAGGTCGGCGTAGTCCGAGATGCGGAGTTCGGGGTGAAAACCGCCGTTGAAACCGATTAAGGTTCCGCCCAGCGAGAGGACCTGCTCGATGCGGGGCGCGAGCTGATCGAACGTCAGGAGGTACGTGCCTTCTTGCTTGGGGAGCTTGTAGAACGCGCAGTAGTCGCACTTGGCGACGCAGACGTTGGTGTAGTTGAGGATCGCCATGATCAAGTAGGTCGCTTCGTCAGGGCGATGAAACCGAGCGCGGACCGAGCTCGCGAGGCGCTTGAGGTCGTCGTCGCTCGCGTTGGTGTAGAGCCACGCGGCGTCCTGTCGGCTGATGCGACCGCCATCGCGCAGATGGGACTCCAAGTCGGCGAGCATGCGACCCCCGCGCAACGTGTAACCACACGCCCGGGGCGCGCCCGCTGTCGAGACGTTTCGGGGTCGCAGCGCGCCGTGTCGGGCGGTAGAGTGGGCGAGGCGGAGGCGTTGATGCGTTGGATGGGGCTCGCGTTGGGGTGGATCGGCTGTTCCGCGGGCGGCGTCGACGTCGACGCAACCGATGTCGTCGTGGAGACCGGGGACTCGGACTCGGACTCGGGATCGGATTCTGTCGCGGACACGCCGACGGACACGCCGACGGACACGCCGACGGACACGCCGTCCGATCCGTGCCTCGCGTCGCCCTTCGAGCTCGAGGGCGGGCTCGGCGAACGAGCGTTCGAACCGTTTCCTGCCGAGGGCAGCTCGGTCGAGAGCACCCACGGTCCGCAAGGGGGCTGGCACTATTGGGGTGCGATCCGCGTGCGAAACAGCCCGCAGTTGCTCCGCATTGGCATGCGGCTCGACGACGAGACGGCAGGCGTGACGTTGCACGACTCCACCACCAACGGCTTGCTGGTGCCGATCGGCGGTGGCACAGCCTGGTCCTGCCAGGGGACGTTTACTGCGATCCTTGGGGTGATGTCGCCCGATCCGCTGCTCCCCGCCGGTTGCACGGACGACTGCCCTTCGCTGCCCGAGGTGCTGTGCGGTCACACCCTCCG
>JBEIFN010000458.1:0-2703 GCA_040382435.1 Alphaproteobacteria bacterium | reverse complement strand
CCAGGCGTCGAGCTGCGCCGCGGTGCGCGCGACGACCACGGACCCCGCAGGCAGCGCCGGGAGCGGCTCCGAGGAGCCGGTTTTGAGGTAGAGCGAAGCGCCCTCAGGCAGCAACGCGACGACCCGGGGCTCAGCCTGGACGGGGGCGCCGCCGACCCCGACGGCGCGGATCCCCCACGGCAGCGGCGCGGGGACCGCTTTGAGGGCGCGGCGATCGGCCCCAACGTCCCAGACCTCCCACGTCTCCTCGTTCTGCGCCTGGACCGAGCGATCCATGGTGGTGCAGAACGGCTCGATGAAGCAGTGCTCGCAACGCTCGGGCTGGCGGCAGTTCAGCGCCTCGCCCGTGTCGAGGTAGCTCCGCACCTGGTAGCGGCGACCGTTGATCTCGTCGATCATCTTGTGAGGATCCTGAATCAGGTCCTCCATGCCCTCAAGCATCTCGACGGGGAAGCGGTTCGTCCAGACCACGAACTTGGGGTGCCGGTTGAGCCGGAACACGCGCTGCAGCACCGGCAGGTACTGGCGGGGGTTGTAGAACAAGACGTCTCGGTGATCGAACGCGGCGGCCTGCGGGATGACGTGGAGCAGGTCGAACTCGGTGATGCCGAGCTTGATGGCGAGCTCGACGATTTTATCGAGGACACCGACGTTCTGCTTGTTGATGACGACGTCGACGCTCGCGATCATCCTCGGATCGCGCGCCGCGCGCCGGATCGCCTGAATGATTCGCTCAAAGCTACCCTTATGCTGCGTGAGCCGGTTGTGCAGCTCGGCGGTGTGGCCGTGCAGCGAGAAGGTCATCTCCTGCAGCCCCGCCTCGACGCACTTCTCGTAGAAGTCCTTGTCGGCGTAGCGCCAGCCGTTCGTCACCGTCTGGATGCGGCCGTAGCCGACCTCTTTGGCGTAACGGATGAACTCAGGGAACAGCGGGTGCAGCGCGGCCTCGCCCCCCGACAGGATGATCTTCCACGCGTTCATCTCGGTTCGTCCGCGCAGGATCTCGGCCTTGACGTCTTCCTCGGACAGGTAGACGTTGCGCGGCGTGTCCATGTCGAGGCAGAACAGACAGTGCGAGTTGCACGCGGTGACGGTGCGCACCCAGTGCTTGGGCACGTTGGCCACCTGCTCGCGCCAGAGCATGTACGCTTCCGTGCTCTGGTGCTCCCCCTTGGTGAAGTTGACGTTCTCCACTCCGGTCGTGATCGCCGTCATCGTCACACCTCCGGCATTCCGTCGGCACCGACGGGGCGTCCGTGAACGCGCCAGCCAGTCGCCCAGCCCGGGCAGTCCCCGGGCGCTGGCCCGCCGTCGCGCGCCAGCCGACCAGTATAGCACCCAAATCGGTCCGACCCGCTGGGTGCCGCCCAGACCGCGGCGAACTCACCAAACGCGACGGTCGCCATCGGCGCGGGAAGGACCCCGACGCGGGGCAACAGCGCGACCGGCAGGACCGCCGCCAACGCGTCGCGCACCGGACCCTCGGGCAGCCCGGCCGCGACGGCCGCCAGCTCCGCGAGGTCGCCGCCGACGCTCGCGAGCCGGAAGAAGGGATCCCCGGGCAGCAGGCCGTCGTCCCAGGCCTGCGCCCAAGCGTCCACCGACGCCGCGTCGCGCAGCACGGCGTAGGCCCCCACCGCCAGCCCCGGGACGGCCTCGCCCGCGCGGTCGAGCGCAGCCAGCGTGGCCTCGAACGCGCCGGCGACCCCGACGATGGCGTCATGGGTGGCCGCGTCGGGCGCGTAGAGCGCCGCGTCGAGGCGATGGATGCCGCGCAACCGCCGCAGCTCCATGTCGCCCCATCCGGCCACCGCGCTCGCTTCTCCGGCGACCTCGATGCGCGGGATCTCGAGACGCGTCGCCTCGCGAAGCATCTCGGCGGCGGCGGGATGCGCGAGCGACCCCGCGGATGCGATCCGAAGCGTGGTCGCGCCGTGCTGCGCCGCGCGGACGAGGCGAATGCGCACATCGCGCGTCGACTCGGCGGCTGCGGGCGCGGGGAGGTCGGCGAACGCACGCTCGCGAACCCGCGGCGGTGCGACGAACAGCGTGCGAATCACGTCCGAGGTCGGGGACTTCTGCACCGCGACCAGCGGATCTCCACCGTGCGAAGGCAACCGCGCCGCGACCTTGGCGTAGGCCAGGCGCAACGGCGGATGACGCCCCTGACGCCCCACGGGTTTGACGTCGCCGTTCGCCAACGGCGTGGCAGCGAGCGTGCCCGGATGGATCCACTTCGCCGACTCCCCGTCGACCTCAGTCCGGCCGAAGCGCGCGAGGTAATCCGAAGGCGCGCCACCACACGCCCCGGGGCCCGGGCATCGAGCGCAACCCGGCGCACCCACGACGGGTCCGAACATCGGCCCCACGAACACCCACCCCGGCGCATCCGCCACGGCGATCCGAATGGCGGCCTCGTCGAGCCGACAGGGCGCAGCGCCCGGCGCCGCACACTGCGGGAAACCCTCCAGAAACACGCGTGCGCCTTGCCGGACCCCAGCCTGCGCCGCGGCCTCCAGCTCCGTCTGGATCAACCCCAGACGCGGCATCAGCGCGACATCGTCCAACGCGGCCGCCCCGCGGGCCGTCACCCGGCGAAGATGAATCCGCCGCGCCCCCAGCCGCGTCGCCAGCTCCACCGTCTCGGCGAGGTGCGGCACCGTCGGGCGCGTCACCACCACCTCAACCTCGACCCCGAGCCCT
>JBEIFN010000457.1:0-2708 GCA_040382435.1 Alphaproteobacteria bacterium | reverse complement strand
TCATCAGGCCCGCAGTCGTCGAACACGCCGTAGTCGACGGACCAGTTCGTGCACGTCGCCCCGTCCGGTCCGACGTCGTTGTGCGAAGTGGTGTCGTTGAACGCTGTGATGTCTGCGTCGCGACCGGGACCGCGGCCGAGCGCCTGCGGGAACACGCCGATCGTGCCGGTGCGGTTCAGGTCGTCGTGGATGCGCGCGATGTCCCGTTCGAAACTTAACGCTTCACCGGTGTAGAAGTGCAACCCGACGACGACGGCGCGCGGGGTGCAGTCGTAGTCGGCGGGCAGGTGCACCCAGTACGTTCGCGGGCGCCCTTCCCACATCATCGTCAACTCGACGTCCTCGCCGCGGATCAGCGGGGTGGGATCGCAAACGACGTCGGTCTCGGCGGGCGTGTCGGCGGCGGGCGTGTCGGCGGCGGGCGTGTCGGCGGCGGGCGTTTCAGCGACGGGTGTGTCCTCGGCGGGCGGCGTCGGAACGTCGTCTGAAGAGGCTTTGCACGCCATCCAAATGGCCAGCGGGAGCAGTCGTGGCGTCATCGGGCCTCCCTTGGGGCGAGGTCGCGGCGGATCTGCGCGGCGACGCGGTCGTACGCGGCAGGTCCGAGCGCGCGGGCGAGCTGTTGGGCGCCGACCACGGCGCAGCCGACCTCGACGGCCTTGTCGGCGGCGTCGCCCTGGAACGCGAGATCGCGGCTCGTCCGCGCCGCTTCGAGGTTGGTGGCGTAGAACGCAAGGATGCGCCTCTGTACCGCGAGCGCCGCTTCGCCGACCTCGGCGGGGACGGTGTGAAACTGTGCAGCGAGCATGCCGAGCGCGCAGGCGCGGCCGTGCTCGACGACGAAGCGGCCGACGTCGAGGTAGGCGTCGACGCGCGCAGCCGCCGAGAGCGATGCGACGCTCGCCTCCCACGCGTCGAACTTGGCGCCGTACGCGGTGATCACGGCGAGGACGAGATCGGACTTGGTGCGAAAGTGCCAATGCACCGCAGGGGTCTTCACGCCCAGCTCGGCGGCGATGTCGTGAAAGCTGAACCCTGCGTAGCCGACTTGCATCAGGTGACGCTCGGCGATGTCGAGGATGCGTGCGCGCGTGTCGGTGCGGGTGCCCATCACGCCCTCCGGCGTCGGCCGCGCCACGCCGCCACAAGCGTGAGCCAGCCAAAGCCACCGGGCGGGCTCGCGGTGCTGCAACCCGCGCACGCGCTCCCCGTCGCGACCACGTCGCCCTCGTCGATGCCGCCCGATCCTCCGGGTCCGCCCTGCCCGCCCGGCTCGGTGTCGTCGGGCGTCGCTGTGTCGCTGGGCGCGTCCTCCGGCCCCGGGTCGCCCACGCCGTACACGTCGACCGCTGGACCGACCGGACCTGTGGCGTCGGCCGCTTGCACCCACGCGAGCCCGGCGAGCCGTTCGGGGACATCAACGCGCGTGCGTCCGATGCCGTCGGCGAGCGTGACGCGACCGAGGACGGCGGCGTCGCGCAGCCCGACGGTGACGCCGTCCAACGTGGTCTCGCCCGGCCCCCGACCGCCGTACAGCGTCACCTCGCCATCTCCGCGTGCGGCCAGCGTCACCGCGACCGCGGCGGTTTCGCCGGGGACTACGACGAGGACGGGCGCGCTCGAGGCCGAGGCTTGGGCCGTCTCGGGCGGCGCGCCGTCGAGCAGGCGCCGCCAGCCGTCGGACTCGCCCAGCCGCCGCGCGCGGAGGAAGTCCTCGGCGAGCTGAAGCACGATCTCTCGCTCTTCGGGGTCGGACTTCGGGCTGTCGTCAAAATCGATGTCGGAGACGGCTTGGTGGCCGACGTCCTTCAGCTCCATCCACAAGCCCTGCCCGGTGGCGTCCATCGCGCGGTACCAGTCGCGGACCACCTCGTAGGTCGAGGTCTCGTCGGACGTCCCCGCGAGGTAGAGCGCGCTGCCCTCGAACTCGGAGAAGCCGAGGTAGTCGGCAGGGTCTTCGGAGAGGTAGGGCATAAAGCCGATCAGCGTGTCGATCCGTGGTTGGAGCTGGACGAGGCGCGCGAGCGTGGCGCCGCCCATCGAGTGCCCCATCGCGACGACGGGTCCGCCGTCGGTCAGCCCGTCGAGCCAGTTGCCAGGTTCGCGGTCCTCGACCCAGGCGAGCGCGGCCCGCGTGTCCTGCGCGTAGCGCTCCACGTCGAGCACCAGCCCGGTCTCGGTGTCCATGTTTACGACGACGAAGCCGAGACTCGCGACGTGGTCGGCGGCCGACTGGTACATCCAAGCCGACCCGAGGTAGCCGTGCAGCATCGCCGCGAGGGGGTACGGCCCTGACGCCGCGTCGGGTTCGGCGCGTTCGCCCTCGGTGAGCGCCGGGTAGTGCACCCGGGCGTACACCGTGCCCGCCGTTGGGTCTTGGAAGACGACGTCGCGGTAGCCCGTCAGGTACGGGCCGGGGGTCAGGGCAAGGGCGGCGTGGAAGGACCAGAGCAGCATGCGAACCTCGTGCCTGACTTACTACATGGTCAGGGGATCGTCGAGCAAGGTGATGGACGTTACCCCAACGCGTGGAGGTTGGATGGTTCGCGCGGTGCTGGGAGCCTGCGTCGTCGCTTGGGCGGGCTGCGCTCCGTCGCGGGCGTGTCCGGCGCTCGAAAATCCGTTGCCGGCCGGCGCAGCCGATCCGGCGGGTCGAATGGTCGCCGCACCCACAGACGGTGCCGCCATGTTCTTCGGTGCACCCGAGG
>JBEIFN010000456.1:0-2709 GCA_040382435.1 Alphaproteobacteria bacterium | reverse complement strand
CCCGAGGCGTTGGCCTCGGCAGCCGAAGAGCGCCAAGCGCTGCGCGACGTGCTCGCGCTGCTCGCGCCCGACGACGCGGCGACGCTGCTCGCGTCGGTCCAACCCCACCTGCGCGACCCCAACCTCGCGCCCGCCACCTTCCGCAAGCGCGTTCAGCGCGCGATGGGCCGCCTCCGGGCAGCCTGGAGGCTGCGTCATGATCCCTGACCCGTCGCCCGCCGCGCTCGCGGCCGCTCGCCACGCCTACGAGGCCGCGCGCTGGTCCGCCGCAATCCCCTTGGCCCTCGCCGCCCTGCTGTGGGCGACACTCGGATTGCGTCTGTCGGGCCTCAACGCCACGACGCTCACCTTCGCTGTGGCGTTGCCCAGCCTTGCCTTCGCGCTGCAAGTCTACGGACGCAGCTGGGGCCGCGGGGTCCAACCGGGGATGCTCGCGGGGCTCGTCCCCTTCTTGCTGCCCTCGCTCGTCCATGCCCAGGGGTGTGGCCCCGGTGGCTGCGGCGAGCGGTGCCTCGCCGCGTGCTTGCTCGGCGGGGTGGTGTCGGGCGCTTGGTTGGGCCTGCGGATCCAACCCCAACGTGACGGCGTCGGTTCGCTGCTCGGTGCCGCAGCGCTGGCCACCAGCGGTGGTGCGCTCGGCTGCGCGTGCATCGGCGCCACCGGCGTGGCCTCCATGGCGCTCGCCTCGGTCGCGGCTTGGGGCCTCGGCCGCGTCACCGCGGCGACACGCTACGCCTGACGCCGGCGACGCGCCCCCAAGCCCGCCACCAAGACGCCCACGCCAAGGCCAGCCGCCCCTTGGGGAACCGCGCAACCGCCACCCGCGGCCGTGCGGAAGCTCCACGCACGATCGGCCTCGAGACGCTGCCCGTCGCGCGTCTCGATGCCCGACGACAAGGTCACCACATACTTCGTGCCCGGCGCCAGGTCCTCGGTCGGCACGAGGTTGAGGACGTTCGTCCCATCGCCGTAGTACAGGCTGACGTCCACAGGGATCTCTGCGCCACGCGCTGTCGTCAACGAGACCCGACCGGCGAGCGAGTCGAACACGATGCCGTGGCTCATCGCCATCGAGATCCGAATCTCGGGAAGGCTCGCGTCGGTCGGGTGGACGGCGGTGTCGGGCTGCGGCCAGCTGTACGTCCAAGGACGGTCGTCGAACGTGTGCCCACCGTGCAGGCGCGCCCAGAACACGTCGAGGTAGCCGCCGATCGCAGGCACCATCGCGGCCGGCGAGCCCGGCGACGTCGGGTCGTCCAAAAGTGCGTTGGCCCAAGGGAACTGTGCGGTGTACTCCGCGAGCTTGTCGGGCGTCTGCGACGCGCCGCCGACGTAGCTGACCGCGATGCGCAGGCTGTTCTGACCACGCTCGAGGGTGGTTACGTCGACGTCCACGCCGACGTCCCCCATCCAGTCGACCACCCGGTCCCAAGGGACCCAGGCGTCCACCACGGGCATCGGACCCACGAGGCTCATCAGCACGACGTCGGTGGCTTCATCGGAGGACCACTGCCCCCACGCCTCGGCGCCATCCCAGGTCTGACTACGAAGCAGGTACGCGCCATCGAACAACTGGTCGGCGTAGCCGTGCGCCATGTTGCCCAGCACGAACGCGACCTCGCGTTTGGCCTGCTCCGATGCCCAAGGGCGCTCGGACGCCAACACCTCGGCGACGTGCGTCTGATAGGGCTCCCAATGCGCGGTCTCGCCGTAGGGATGCCGCGTCAGCGGAGAGTAGCCGCCGTCGGGAAACATCGCGCCGTTGACGTAGGCGTCCCAAACGACGGGATCGGCGAGGAACGCCTTGAGCTCCCCCTCCGGGAGTTGGGCCGCGCCCTCGAGCGCCACCCAGATGTGCGTGGACTGCCCACACGCCCAAGCATCGGCCGACAAGAGCACGGCCGCCAGACCAACCACAGCGCGCATCGAGACCTCCGCGACCCCTCGTTGACCTATCGCTCTCAGGACGTCCAGCGTCGTTTCAGGTTCCGAGCGTTCTTGTCACGGAACGCGGCCGCGACGTCGATCTCGGCCCGGGTCGCGACCGCGAGCACGAAGTTGAGCACGTCGGCGACCTCGTCCGCGAGCTCGGCGCGCAAGGCGTCGCGCGGCGCGTCCGCCGTCCCCACCTCGACCCCGAGCTGCTCGTAGCGCCTCACGGCCTTGAACAGCTCGCCGACCTCCTCGCCGAGCAGAAAGCAGGTGGTGACCAGGTCGACCTCGCGCCAGCCCATGTGGCGTTCGAGGTCGTCGATGTAGCGCTGCGCCTCGGCGAGCGACCCGTCGGGCCCAAGGGGTGCTGGCGGCTGGCCGCGCCCCTTGGCCCCCTCGTGACCGCCCGTCACTCCTCGAACCGCACGACCTTGAGGACGACGCGACGGTTGCGCGCCCGCTCCAGGTCCGACGTCGGGTTGCCGAACAAGGGATCGCTGCTGCCGACCCCCTTGGCGACCAAGCGCTCGGGCGCCACGCCCAACGCCGTCAGCGCCGCGACGACGGCCTCCGCACGCGACTGGGTCAGCGCTTGCTCACCCGCCGGGTCTCCCTTGGTGTCGACGTGCACCTCGACCTCGAGGACGCGCACGCCAGGGTAAGCACCGAGCATCGAGGCAATGCCCTTGAGCACCGGCTGGCTGCTCGCGCGCACCTGCGCGGTCGCCCCGTCGAAGTAGATCGACTCCTTGAGCGCGAGGACACCCTTGGCGCGAT
>JBEIFN010000455.1:0-2713 GCA_040382435.1 Alphaproteobacteria bacterium | reverse complement strand
GACGAGGCCGAGGTCGAAGCGGCCGTGCGCGGCCTCGAACGCGGCGCGCGCGATCTCGACTTGGGCGTCGAGGGCCGTGACGCGGGCGGCGGCACCTTCTTCTTGCAGGCGCGCCGTCGCGAGCTGCGCCTGGGCGGCCAGCGCGCTCGCGTCGAGCTGCGCGCGGGCGGTGGCCTCGGCCGCACGCGCCTGCCGCAAGTTGGCGATCGTCAGCCCGCCGTCGAAGATCGGCAGCGAGATCGAGGTCCCAACGGTCCAGCCGTACGCGCTCCCGTAGTCGACGGTCGTGCCAGCGACACCGAATTGGATCCGCTGGGTGTTCGAGTACTGACCCGAGAGGTTGAGGTTCAGCCTCAGCTTGGGCGCGAAGGCCCGCTCGCGGGAGAGGCGGCGCTGGTGGGCAGCCGAGAAGCGCAGGTCCGCCGCGCGGAGGTCGGGCCGGTCGGACAGGAGTGCGGGGGGCGCAGGATCGTCGGTGGCGGCGGCGAGCGTGGGCAGCTGGGGCGGACCCTCTCCGGGCGCGTCCTCGGGGCGTCGTCCGGCGAGCACGGCGAGCTGCGCACCCGCGACGCGCGCGGCGGCCTCGAACAGGGGGCGCTGGGCGGCGAGGCCTGCGAGCTGCTGGCGCTGTTGGAGGACCTCGACGGCCGTCCCTTCGCCCCGTTGCTCGCGTCGCTGGAGGGTCGAGAGGATCGCCTCCGCGGCGACGCGTTGCGCATCGAGCGCGCGCAGCCGTTCCTGGGCGAGCGCGATGTCCCACCAAGCGTTCACGACGCGGAGCGCGATCGCCTGTGCCGCGACGGCACGGTCTTCCTCGGCCGCGGCGACGTCACCGCGAGCGGCCTGCCAGGCGAGCACGTTGCGGCCCGTGAGGTCGACTTCGACGCCCAAACCGAGCTGGCCCGACCCGTTGTAGATGAAGTCGGGGAGCACGTCGGTGGTGAGAAAGCCGCTCTGCCCGGCACGGACGTCATCGGTGACGCCGCTCAAGGTGTAGTCGAACGCCACGGACGGCAGCAACGGCGCGCGCGCGGCGTCTGCGAGCCCGCGGGCCGCCTCGATCCGCGTGTTCGCGACGTCGAGGTCGAGGTTGTCGCGCAGCGCGACGTCGACCCACGCGTTCAAGCCGGCGTCCCCGAACTCCGTCCACCACCCCTTGACGGGACCGGCGACGGCTTGAGCGCCCCAGCACCACAGAGCCACAGCGATCACGACGCCTCCGGCCTCAGTCCACGCACGAGGGCGCGCACATAAGCGCGCACGGCGCGGTCGTCCTCCTCGGGCGTCGCCGCGAGGAAGTTCATGTGGGCCCAGAAGGCGCGGTGCTGGCTGAAGGCGACGACGGCGTAGGCACAGGTCGGCGCATCGACCTGTCCGACAACGCCGGTGTCGATCGCTCGCTCAAACCATCGGGTCAGGGCGGCGAGCGCGCGGAGCGGCGCCGGCTCCTTGGCGTCGAACACCTCGCGGATCGGGATCCCGGCGGACTTGAGGACGCTCACCTGCGGCACCATCGTCCGGAAGTAGGCGTACACGGCGTGCAGCAGGTCGAGGAGCTGGGCTTCGATCGCGCGATCGTCAGGTCCCTCCTCGAGCGCGTCAAGGAACGGGGGACTCTTGGGCGGAGCGAGCGCACGCCGCATCAAGGCCGCCTTCGTCGCGAACCGCTTGTAGATCGCGGCTTCGCTCAGGCCGACCTCGTCGGCGACGGTCTGTACGGGCAGCGACGCGCCGTGCTCGACGAACAGGCGGCGTGCGACGTCGAGAATGACGTCGTCGGTGAGGGAGGGTTGCCGAGACATCAGGCCTCCGGGTGGCGTGAGCGTGCAAAGACCTTCGATGCCGGTGAGTGAGCGCTCACATACCCGCGAGGGGCGCCGCCGTCTACCTCCGGGTGGACGTCGCCCTTCCGACGGGTCACTCCCCGAGGGTGGAGTCGAGGATGCGCGGATGGACGTGGCTCGCCGCTGGAGTCTTCATCGGGTGTGGGTGCCCGTCGGGGTCGACCTTGAGCGACGGAGAGCTCGAAGGCGGGGCGGCCGCCGAGGCTCCGGGGCGTAAGGGGCGGGGACCGCGGCGAGGTGAGGCGGCAGCCTACGTGCCCGATCCCGCCCGTCCGGTGCCTCAGGGCAAGCCCAACGTCCTGTTGATCGTCTGGGACACTGTCCGCGCCGATCACCTGACGCCGTACGGCTACGCGAGGGACACCACGCCGGAGCTCGCCAAGCTCGCCGCCGAGGGACGCGTTTGGACGCGCGCGGTCAGTCCAGGGATGTGGACGGTGCCGAGCCACGCGAGCCTGTTCACCGGGTTGCCCGAGAGCGCGCACGGCACGACGGCCGCCCACCAGTGGCTCGACGATCGCTTCCCCACGCTCGCCGAGTCGCTGAGCGATGCGGGGTGGGCGACGTATTTGTTCGCCGCGAACCCCCATGTGGGCGACCACGTCAACCTCGGACAGGGCTTTGAGCGGCGCGAAGCACCCGACGATGCGGCGTGGCGCAAGAAGGCGACCGCGGCGACGACGTCGAAGCTGTTGCCCAGCGACGCGAGCAACACGATGGGGCCTGCGTACAAACCGGGGAAGTACGCCGCCGGCCGCGATGGAGATCGCACCAAGGACGCCGGCCCGGTCGCGGCGGAGGCGATGTTCAGCTGGCTCGATGGACGCCCGGACGACGGCCGGCCGTTCTTCGCCACGCTCAACTACATG
>JBEIFN010000454.1:0-2732 GCA_040382435.1 Alphaproteobacteria bacterium | reverse complement strand
GGCCACCGCGCGGGCCGCGGGCCAGATCACGCCGAACATCGGGCACCAGTCCTCGAGCCACCGTCGGGCCTCGGGACCGTCCTGCAGTTTGCAGATGACGTCGACGGTCGCCTCAAAGTCGACGAGGCCCGTCAACGCGAAGTCGTGGGCACCGATGCGCTCCGGGCGGACCGTGAGGGTGTACGGGACGGGGTTCACCGTCCACCCACCCGCATCACGTGGGTGATCTGCAGGGCGGCCTCGTGGTCCTCCCACGTCTCGACGATCGCCCCGTCGGCGTCGACGCGGATCAGGTGGGGGCCGGTCCCCCAAGCGTTGTGGCCGAGCCAATTCGCGATCCACGTGTCGCCGGTGGCGGCATCGTGATCGAACCCGCTGAACCAGTCGAGACCGTCGTCCGCGCTGCCCTGCCAGCGGCGCTCGACGGTGCCGTCGGGGGCGAAGGTAACCAACGCGAGATCGGCGCCGGTGGTGGCCAGCGTCCGTCCGTCGTCGGTGCGCGTCGCGAGGTAGCCTTTGCCCGGGAGCGGGAACTCGGTGACGACGAGGCCGTCCGCGTCGCGCTCCTCGACCCGGTAGGGATCGGACGCGGTGAGCAGCACGTGGCCATCGGGGAGGGTTCGAACGAGGCGCAGGTCGGTCACGCCATCGAGGGCGATCCGGCCCGTCTCCGCTCCGGAGGCGTCGACGTCGATCCACCAGACGCCCGATCCGGTGTCGACGGCGAACCGGACGCCGCCCTGGGCTGTGGGCTGCGCCGACTGCACGCCGGGCTCGGGCGAGGGCACCCGGCTCAGCTCCGTACCGTCAGCGAGGGCGTGCCACGTGGCGCCGCCGGCGTCGCTGACGAGCACGCGATCCTCCACGAGCGCGAGGTCGCGCGGGCCAGGCGCGAGCGGCGCGGTCCAGCCGACGCTCAGGTCGTCATCGAGGAACAGCAGCTGGCTGCGTCCGTTGTCGACGGCGAGGAGGCCACGCGGCGCGGGTGTCGTGGCGGTGTCGGTCGCGTCGGTGTCGGTCGGCGCGGTGGGGGACGGCGTGCACGCGCCGAGCAGGAAGAAGAGCAGGGTCAAAATCGCACACCCGCGCGGAAGATCCAGGCAAAGCCGCGCGACGGCTTGTGCTGGGGGAACAGAGAGAAGATCGCTTCCTGCCCGTCATGTTGGAGGGCGAGCTGGCGATCGGGGGACGTCTGGAAGGTGACTTGGTAGCGCAGCTCCGGGCCGAGGACGAAACGGCCCTGTGCGCCGAGTCGCCAGGTCGCGCCACCGAGCACCTCGACGCGAACCCAAGGGCTTTGGCTTCGGCCAGCCGACGTCGCGGGCCAGCCTTCGACGCGCGCATCGAGTTGGTAGTAGCCCCCGCCCACGCCGACTCCCGCCCAGGGGTCGACCCCGCGGAGGCGCGTCCAGTGTGCCGTCGTTCGCGCCGTGCCGCCTGCCTCGAACATCGACCATCGGAACTTGAGATCGTCGTAGTTCGCGACCTCCTGGCTCAGCGCGGCGAGCAGGGCGGCCTGAGCGGCGTGCGCCTCGCCACCGACGGTGAAGGTGAAATCCTTCACGGTGGCGACGCCGTGCGCGACGTCGACGCCGACGCCGGTCCAGCCGAGGAACGAGGTGAACAGGGAGAAGGGGCCTGGGGTGTAGCCGTCGAAGCTCACCCGAAACGCGACCTCGGTGTCACCGGGGAGGAAGTCGGCCTCGCGGCGGCTCACTCGAAGGTCGAGCGGCCGGCTGCGTTGCGCGCTGGGGACGTCGGGCGGCGCACCCGGTGCCGCCGACGCGACCGTGGGTGCCCCTCCCGACAAGCCGGTCACGGCGACGAGGCCGGCGACGCGCCACGCGCGCGCTAGGTGGACGGGGCGCCGAATCGGGCCTCCAAGCCGGCGAGCAGCTTCTTGTGCAGGCCACCGAAGGCACCGTTCGAGAGCACCGCCACCACGTCCATCGGGCGGGCGCGGGCCAGGACGACGTCGGCGATCGCGTCGGCGTCGGGGAGCGCGATGGCCTCGACGCCCCGGGCGGTCAACGCCTCGGCGAGCGCCGCCGACGAGAACGCCTCGCCGTCATTCAGCGCGGCCGCACCGAAGGGTTCTGCGATGATCACGTGGTCTGCGGTGTCGAACGCCTCGGCGTACTGCGCTTGGAAGATGCTGCGCCGCGACGTCGCCGAGCGTGGTTCCCACACCGCCCACAGCCGGCGGCCGCCGAACCGCTGACGGAGGGCCTCGAGCGTGACGCGCACCGCGGTGGGGTGGTGCGCGAAGTCGTCGATGACGGTGACCTGTCCGGGCTCGCCGATCACCTCTTGGCGCCGTTTGATGCCGCGGAAGGTGGAAAAACCCTCGGCGAGCTGCGCCGGTGTCGCCCCGACGCGGATCGCGGCGGCGGCGGCGGCGACTTGGTTGTAAAGGTTGTGGGTGCCGACCATGCACGTCTCGAAGGTGCCGAGCGGCTTGCCGTGATGCAAGAGCTCGAAGCGCATCCGTCCGCTGTGGGGGTCGACGTCAACGACGCGGCCGTCCCAGGCGTGGGTGGGCCCGTACCGCCAGACCTCGCACCGCGCGCCCGCGGCGACGTCACGAACGTTCGCGTCGTCCCAGCGTGCCACCAACAGGCCGTCCTCGGGGAGGTCGGCGACGAGCGTCCGAAACGCCTCTTTGACGTGGTCGAGGTCGCGGTAGATGTCGGCGTGGTCGAACTCGACGCTCGTCAGGATCGCCGTGTTCG
>JBEIFN010000453.1:0-2735 GCA_040382435.1 Alphaproteobacteria bacterium | reverse complement strand
GGGGCACGCGCGCCCGGTGCGACGCTACACCTGCTCGGGTTGCTGAGCGACGGCGGCGTCCACAGCCACCTCGACCACCTGTTGGCGCTCGTGGCGGGGGCGGCGCGAGCAGGTGTCCGACGCATCCGGCTCCACGTCCTACTCGACGGACGCGACGTCGCGGGCCGCTCCGCCCTCGGCTACCTCGACACCCTACAGCGACATCTCGACCCGCTCGCCTCGCAAGGCGTCGACGCCGCCATCGCGTCAGGGGGCGGCCGCATGGTGTTGACGATGGACCGTTACGGGGCCGACTGGGCGATGGTGGAACGAGGCTGGGCGACGCATGTCCATGGCCAAGCACCAGGATTTCGCACCGCGCGCGAAGCGGTCGAGCACGCCTACGTCACGCATCCGACCGCCGACGACCAATGGATTCCGCCCTTCGTCGTGGTCGACGACGAGGCGAGGCCGCTGGGGCGCATCGAAGATGGCGACGCCGTGCTCTGCTTCAACTTCCGCGGCGACCGCGCGCTCCAGATCAGCCGCGCGTTCGAAGAGGAGGCTTTCACGGCGTTCAACCGTGGTAGACGGCCAGACGTCCGGTACGCGGGGGCAATGGTCTACGACGGCGATCTCGGGATCCCACGCCACGCACTCGTCCCCCCACCCACCATCGACGACACCGTCGGACGCCGGCTCGCCGCAGCGGGAAAGCGGACGTTTGCCGTGGCGGAGACGCAGAAGTTCGGCCATGTGACCTACTTCTTCAACGGCAACCGCTCCGGTTACGTCTCGCCCGAGCACGAGCGCTACGTCGAGATCCCGTCCGACCGGCGCCCGTTCAACGAGGCCCCATGGATGAAGGCCGCCGAGGTGACCGACGCCGCGATCGAGGCGATCGGCAGCGGCGCGTTCGATCACATCCGGATCAACTACGCCAACGGGGACATGGTGGGACACACCGGCGACTGGGACGCGACGCTCCTCGCCGTGGCGGCCGTCGACCTGTGCCTCGGACGGCTCCGCGACGCCGTGTCCAAGGCAGGCGGCGTGTTGCTCGTCACCGCCGACCACGGCAACGCCGACGGCATGTGGCAGCGCGATGGCAAGGGCAGGCCTGTGCTCGACCCCCAAGGACGACCGCTCCCGCGCACCAGCCACACCTTGGCGCCCGTGCCGTTCGCGCTGGACGCCAACGGCAGCGCGTGGCGACTCCGTGACGATCTTGACGCGCCGGGCATCGCGAGCGTCGGGAGCACGCTGCTCGATCTGCTCGGCATCAACGTGCCAGAAGGCTGGGCGCCCTCGCTCGTCACGCCGATCAAGGGGTGACGTCACCCGCTGGGGTCGCAGCAGGCGACGAGGGCGTCACCACCGCGTGCGAACGCACGCCGAACAGCACGCCGAGACCACCCCCGAGCGTCAGGCTTCCCGCGGTCAACAGCCCCACCTGCGTCGCCTTGGCCTGCCGAACCTGCGTCGGCGTCGGGTCGTAGAGGCCAGCCGGGCCCGCGACCGCGCCCACACCGACCAACACCGAGCCCGCCGTGGTCAGGCCCAGGGCGAGCCAACGCGTCCACAGCGGCTGGGCGCGCACCTGCACCTCATACGAGGCACCGGGTTGCACGATCACCTGCGCCTTCGCGCCGAGCGCCCCGCCGCCGTGCGTGATGAGGTTCAAAACGCCCGGAGCCGCCACGAGATCGCAGGGCGTCTGACACCGATCCGCGAGGTAGGTCGTGATGACGGTGGTGGTGCCCGCCTGGCCGCCCACGTAGCCGAACCCGCGCCCGACGGACTGCCCGAGCACCTCGGAGACCAACAGCGGCGCCCTCCACGTCGTCGTCACATGAACCCGACCTGGCATCCCCGCCGCGGGCGCCGCCGCGGGACGCGCGCCGATCACCCCCCCCAAGCCCCCGACACTGCGCGAGCCGATGCCACCGCTTGCGGGTGGGTCCTCGGGCGCCGGGGCCGTCGTCGCGTCGGGTACCGAAGGCGTCGCACCTGCGCCGTCCTCCGCCTCGCCCGCCCACGCCATCGCAAACCACCCCAACGCGCAGCCGATGATCATACCGCCCCCAACCAAGTCAGCGCGCCGTCGCACGGCACCGCGGCCGGTGCAACCGCAGGGCGCAGCCTTGCGTGACATCGCCTGACGTACGCTGCTCGTCGGCCCGGACGCGCGAGGCGTCGCCGGGACCGGGAGCAGCCGTGACGACGCACGCCTTCGACCGACTTCCTCCTGCAGCCGGCCTCCACGACCCAAGGGAAGAGTCCGATGCATGCGGCACCGGCTTTGTCGCCGACCTGAACGGCGCCTCCGCCCGCGTGCTGCCGCTCGCGCTCGGCGCGCTCGGTTGCATGGACCACCGAGGCGGGGTCGGCGCCGACGGGCAGTCCGGCGATGGCGCCGGCGTCCTCACGGGGCTGCCGTTCGCGCTGTTCGCCGATGCCCTGCTCGACCCAGAACGCGCCGCCCCGGGTTCCCTCGCCGTCGCGATGTGCTTCCTGCCCAAAGACCCCGACAGCCGGGGACGCATCCTCGCCGCGATCGAGACCGAGCTCACACGCGAGGGAGTCCCCCTGCTCGCGTGGCGCGATGTGCCCACGGACAACCGGGTGTTGGGCGTCGACGCGCTGGAGTCGCGGCCGATCATTCGCCAAGCCCTGCTCGGACGCCCCGAAGCGTTCCCGGCTTGGGCCGATGCCGGCCCCGAACCGTTCGAGCGCCTGCTCTACATCATCCGTCG
>JBEIFN010000452.1:0-2737 GCA_040382435.1 Alphaproteobacteria bacterium | reverse complement strand
TGCACGACCGCGGTGTGCAACACGGCCTTGTCGTAGCCAAAGCTCACCAAGTCCGCGGCGACGAACCGCTCCGGCCGAGGGGACCGCATCGGATCGACCGTCACACCCGCCGGCGTCTTCCACGTCAACTGGGTCGGCTGGCCCACCTCGCCCGGGGTCTTCCAGTACGTGTGCCAGTCCTTGTCCTGCACGAGGTGCACGCCCAACGTGACGGTACCGCCCGGCGCGACGCCCTCGGCGTCCGCGAGCAGGCGAGCGACGACCGGGTGAGGGGACTCCGCACCCGGCGGACGCGCCTCGGCACCGGGCGCCGGCGCGGGCAAGGTCACCTTGGGCTCGGCGGGCAACGGCCCCCCGAGGCCGCCACGGGCCATCGCACCGCCACCCGCCCATGCGACGTTGGCCACCATCCAACCCGTCGTGACGATCCACGCGTTCATCCCTTCCTCCGCCTCACGGCTTGGCCGCCATCGTACCCCGCGCCACCGCGGCTTGGCCCTCGGTCAAGACCGATTGGGGCACCCACGCGACGCACGCCGAGGACAGCCCGACGTCACACACCGGCGTCGGGTACATCAGCTGATCGGCCAAGGCCGCCTCGCACGCACGCGCCGTCGCGCAGCGCTCGGTGTCAGCCACAGCGTCCCACGCCGTGACCTCGCTCCCGCTCGGTAGCTCGAAGGGATGGTACAAGCCGACGTAATGCCCGAGCTCGTGCGCGATGGTCTCTCCGAACAGCCGGGTCTCTTCGGCATCGAACGCACGATCACGCCCGGCGATCGCAAGGCCCGCGACCGCGACCGCGCTCCGGCTCGACGCGGCGAGCGGCCCGGGAATGCCACCCGAGATGCCCAAGATCGGCAGCCCGGCGTCAAGGGACTCGGCGATGACGACGGTGATGGCGCGCTCCGGCCGGGACTCGGACCAAGCGAGGTACCGCGCGGCGTCCCCGTCCTCGCCGGGCACCGCGAGCGCACCCACGCTCTCGGTCTCGGCACGCACGGTGGGTTGCAACGTGAGCCCCGCGACCTCCCACAGCGTCGCTGCATGCGACACCGCCGCATCCACCGCCGCGCGCAGCGCGGGCTCGCTCGCCATCGCGCCGAGCACGACCACATCGAGCGCCACCGTGCCCTCGCTCGGCGCCGGGCCGAGCCACAACGCGACATCGACATCGACGTCGACCGTAGAGACCGCCAACCGCGCCGTCCAACGCCCCGGGTCGAGCGGGGCCGTCAGCCCCCCGATCGGCCACTGCAGGGTCGTCAACGGGGTCGCGAACACCGCATTGGTCAGGTTCTCGTCCAGATCCCAGCGGTCGGACGCGACCAGCTCGGCGGCGCCCCTCGGCGAGACCAACGCCGACGTCCACAGCAGGCCCCCATCGGGACGCCAAGCCGATAGCTGCATCCGCCCCTCGTCCGCACCGACGACAAACGGCAGGGCGACCGAGCCATCACCGCCTAGGTTGACCGACGTCTGCAACAGACGCGCGCCGTCCACGGTCGTCTCGGACCACAGCGAGCCGCAGGCGGCCGCGCCGAGGACCGCAAAGGCCGCGCCCATCGCGCTGCCTGACCTCACGGAAGCGCCGCTTCCCACGCTGCCAGCGTCGCAGGAACGTCGCAGCGCTTGGCGAGTGCCGCTTCGGCCTTGCTCGCCACACCGGTCGCGGTCCACCGCGCGATGGCCGCGCAGGCTGCCGACGGACTCGGCTTTCCAATCGCACGCACGACCGCGTTGGCCCCGGCCGTATCGCCGACCTTGCGGAGCGCGACCACCATGTCGACGCGGAGCGCGGCGCCGACACCGGCCGAGGCCGTCGCCGCGAGCCACCGATCGAGATCCCCGATCTCCTTGGCCGCGCCGTCCCAGTCGCCGCGATCGGAGCGAAGGCGGAAGATGCCCGTCCGCGCATGCTCGACGACATCCGCGGCGGCCGGATCGAGGCGGTGCGCGTCGTACCAGGCGAGCGTCCGGTCGTCTTCCCCCAGCACGCGGTTGAGGGTGATCAGGTCGTCAAAAGCCGCAGAAGACGTCGGCGCGAGCCCTTCGGTCGCGTCGCGCACCGCGACCAGCGCCGGACGCGTCGAGGGGTACCGCTTGGCGATCTTACCGGCCTCGGTCGCCAGACGCGTGATCCGGAGCGGACCCGCCGTGTCGGTCGGCGGAATGCGCACCCACAGGTCGAGCAGCGTCGCCATCGCGGCGTCGGGTCGCTGGGCGCACAGGTGCGCGTTGGCGCGCTCGATGCCGCGCGCCGCGTCGGGAACCCCCGTCCCAGCGTCCGCGAGCGCGTCTGCCGCCGTCTTTCCACCCGCAACCCCAACCAACCAGCCCCGCAGCGCGTCGGGTGACGCGCACCCGCAAAGGCGATCGAGCTCGACCCCATCACGCCGAGCGATGCGCTGCGGCACCGCGCGCAGACCCTCACCGAGCAGCGTGCTCACGTCGGTGGCATCCGCGCGCCAGTCGTAGCGCACGACGTCGACGTGAAGCGCGGCCGCGACCTTGACCAGCTCGGCATCGAGCCAAGCGTCGACGCCATCGCAGGCCTCCGGGGTGTGGATCTCGGCGACCACCAAGCCCGGCCGCGCCGCCGCCTCCGTCCAAGGTGCGCGCCGCACGGGCGAAGCCAGCGTTCCGGCGTGCGCGAGCCCCGCGACCAACCCCAGCCACGCCACCACCATGCGCCGCATCCTCGCACCCCCTGCCGACCGTCTAGCCCGTTGCGACG
>JBEIFN010000451.1:0-2738 GCA_040382435.1 Alphaproteobacteria bacterium | reverse complement strand
TCTCCTGCCCAGGCGGTCCAGCGCGGCGTCGTCGGGTCGGTCATGGCGGAACCCCACGCGGCGACAGGTAACGGGGCGCGCGATACGCGGCGCGCGGCGAGGGAAGGGTGGAACGGGTCAGCTTGGCGCCGATGATGGAGATCACCGACGCGCCGTTCCGTTGGATCGCGAGGCGGCTCGCCCCCTCCGTGCGGCTGTACACCGAGATGGTGACGACGCACGCCCTCGATCACGGCGACGCGGAACGCTTCTTGGCCTTCGACGGGTCGGAGCATCCGGTCGCGCTCCAGCTCGGAGGCGACGACCCCGAGGCGCTGCGTCGGTGGGCGGTTCGGGCCGAGTCCTTGGGGTACGATGAGGTCAACTTGAACGTCGGTTGTCCGAGTGCGCGGGTCGCGAGCGGCAACTTCGGTGTGTGCTTGATGGGGCAGCCCGAGCGCGTCGCCGACGCGGTGGGGGCGATGCGCGCTGCCGTGCGGATCCCCGTCACCGTCAAGCATCGGATTGGGTTCGACGATCGCGACGCGTACGAGGACATGCTCGCCTTTGTCGACGCCGTCGCCGACGCGGGATGCCAGCACTTCGTGGTCCACGCACGCAAGGCGTGGCTCAAGGGACTGTCGCCCAAGGACAACCGAACGGTCCCGCCGCTGCGTCACGAGGAGGTGGCGCGGCTCAAGCGGGAGCGCTCCTCGCTGTGGGTGGCGACCAACGGCGGCATCCGCGACCTCGATGCGGTGCGACGGCATCTGACAGGTCCGGATGCGGTCGACGGCGTGATGGTCGGTCGATGGTTCGCCGAAGAGCCTGCGGCGTTGAGCGTGGTCGAACGGGAGATCCTCGGCGGTGAGCCGGCCGTCGAGAGCCGGCGGGCCCTGGCCGAGGCGACGTTGGTCCAAGCTGAACGTGCAGCAGCACGCGGGGCGTCGGCGGTTGCTTGGGTCCGCCATCTGATCCCGTTGCTCCATGGTCTTTCGGGGGCGAGGGCTTGGCGGCGGGGGTTGAGTTCGGGCGACCGCGGGGTGGCGTCGCTGCGAGCGTTGTTGGCTGATCCGCGGCTTTGCGAGGTGCTCGATGCTCGCCTTTGACGTCTTGTCGGGTGCCGATCCGCAACCAGGGCAGACGGCCTACCTCCTGCACGGCATCTTGGGATCCGGACGCAACTGGCGCGCGTTCGGTCGCACGCTCGCCGGCGCGGCCCCGGGCTGGCGGTTTGTCACGGTAGACTTGCGCCACCACGGCGACTCGCACGGCCAGATCGGCCCTGACACGCTCGACGCCTGCGCCCGAGACCTCGCGGAGCTCGCCACCGTCGCCGGCTCGCCGCGCGTCGTCTTTGGACATAGCTTCGGCGGCAAGGTCGCGCTGGCGTCGATCGGGGTGGTCGCTTCGCTGCGCGGGGTCGGTGTGCTCGACGCCGTCCCGACGCGCGTCCCTCCGGAGGATCTCGGCGCCGATGTGCTCGCCGTCCTCGAGGCCGTCGAACGGATCGCGATGCCCGTCGCGAGCCATGACGCCGTTCGCGAGGCCTTGATGGCGGCCGGCATGGGTGCTGCCGTCGCGGGTTGGATGACCACGAACCTGACCCGTCAGGGCGACGGCCTCGTGTGGCGGTTCGACCTCACGCGGGTTCGCGCGATGCTTACCTCGTACGCCGAATCGGACCTGACGCCCGCGCTTCGCACGCCGGGTTGCGACGTCCGCATCCTCCGGGCCGGTCGCTCGGGGCGTTGGACCGACGAGGCCCTGGACGCCATTGCGGGCGTCGACGTCACCCTGGTCGCGGAGGCGGGCCACTGGGTGCACGTGGACGCCCCCGAGGCCACCCTTCGCTGGATGCTCGACGGCTTGCGGGCATGGAGCGCATCGCCCTGAACAGGCTTGACGAAAATCCTACGCCTGCCACGTCTTGCACTTGTGCGCCTGCATCCATGTCTTTGGCGGACTTTCGCGGGCCGTGAGGACGCGAACTTGTCGCGTAGGGTTTCGGCTTGACACGGCGCCGGCTACGATGGGTCGTCATTCGAGGTCACCATGCGCGTTTTCCTCCTCGTTCCCCTCGCTCTGATGGCCTGCGGCCCCATCTCCACCGCCGACCAAGACAAGGACGTCTGCGTCGGTGATGAGTGCGCCTTCGACTCGGCGACGTCGGACACCCCGGCAGAGACGAACGATACGCCCGTCGACACGCAGGACTCCGACACGCAGGTGTTCGACACCTTCCTCGGCGACACCTTTGGTGCTGGCGGCCCGGGTCCGGGTCCCGGTCCCGGCCCCGGTCCTTCGGGTGGTGGCGGCGGCACGCCCACCGACACGTTCGCGGACTCCGGCGGCGGCGGCGGGTTCCCGGGTGGTGGCGGCGGTGGCTTCCCGCTCCCCGGCGACTCCGGTGACACGGCCACGGGCGGCGGCTTCCCCGGTGGCGGTGGCGGTGGCGGCGGTCTGCCGCTTCCCGGCGACTCCGGTGACACGTTCGGTGGCGGCGGCTTCCCGGGCGGCGGCGGCGGTGGCGGCGGCTTCCCGACCCCCGGCGACTCGGGCGACTCCGGCGGCATTCCATTCTGGAACCCCGCGGTCATCGGGTACGGTCCTGCGGTTGGCGCGCTCCACGCGTTCCCTTGATCGGCCGTCAAGAAGACTTCACAGAGACCCCGGGCAGGACAGCCCGGGGTTTTCTGCTTTTCCGGCTCATTTTTGTCCGCCGTTCCCTTGGGCGAAAATTTGCGGACGCCGTTGGC
>JBEIFN010000450.1:0-2753 GCA_040382435.1 Alphaproteobacteria bacterium | reverse complement strand
TCGGGGTCCGCGGCCAGCTCGGCGTCCTTGTACTCGGCGAGCCGCTCCTCGTACTCCTCGGTCCACACGTCGCAGAGCCGCTTGTAGAACAGGAGCCCGAAGATGTAGTGCTTGAAGTCGCCCGAATCGATGGAGCCGCGGAGCAGGTCGGCGGCCCCCCACAGGTGGCGTTCGAGGTCGGGCAGCGTGAGCTTGGACATGGGCGGGTGGCTCCGGCGGCGTCGGGCGGACGAGGTCCCCGGAGTCTACAACAAGCGCCGCTGTCGTTGGGGTCAGATTTGCCTTCCCCTGCGCGATCGGGTCGCGGCCACGCTGGCTCAGGCGCGCACCGCCCACGCGCGTGCTGGCTGCCCGCGCATGTTCCCGCCAGCGGCCACCCCACCCCTTGCCTCCCGCCCCGCATTCGGCGATAAGCCCGGGCCGGGAGACTCCATGCGCCGCACGCCCCTCTACGATCTGCACGCCGCCGCCGGCGCCCGCTTCGTCCCGTTCGCCGGGTTCGAGATGCCGGTCCAGTACGTCGGCCTCACCGCCGAGCATCGCCAGGTGCGGGCGCACGTCGGTCTGTTCGACGTCAGCCACATGGGCGAGGTGCGGTTCCGCGGACCGAAGGCGGTCGCGACGCTCGAGTGGCTCGTGTCGAACCACGTCGCCGACCTGCCGATCGGGGAAGCGCGCTACGCGCTGATGTGCAACGAGGCCGGTGGGGTGGTCGACGACGTGTTCCTCTACCGCATGGCCGACGACGACATCCTCGTGTGCGTCAACGCGGCGAACCGCGAGAAGGACTTCGCTTGGATGACGTCGCACGTCCCGGCCGATTGCGCCGACGGCGTCACGGTCACCGACGAGGGCGACGCTTGGGCCCAGATCGCCGTGCAGGGCCCCGACGCCGAGGCCACCGTGCAGCCGCTGGTTCAGGTCGACCTCGCCTCGATGGGTGCCCGCAAGCACGTCACCACCGCCGTCGCCGGCATCGCGGGCTGCATCCTCGCCCGCACCGGCTACACCGGCGAGGACGGGTTCGAGATCTTCGTCCCGGCCGCCGACGCGCCCGCCTTGTGGACGGCGCTGCTCACCGCCGGTGCCCCGTTTGGCGCGATGCCGATCGGCCTTGGCGCACGCGACACCCTGCGCCTGGAGGTCCGCAACGCGCTGTACGGCCACGAGCTCACGGACGACACCAGCCCCGTGATGGCCCGCATGATGTGGGTCACCAAGCTCGACAAGGCGGGGGGCTTCTGCGGGTCGGACGCGATCCGCGCCCGCAAGGAGACCGACACCCACGCGCTCGTCGGCCTTCGCATCGCCGACCGGAAGATCGTGCGCGAGGGCATGGCGGTGCTGGCCGACGGCGTGCCCGTGGGGCACGTCACGTCCGGGACGATGTCGCCGATGCTCGAACAGGGCGTCGCGCTCGCCTACGTGCCCAAGGCGCTCGCCGCCGTCGGCACCGAGCTCAGCATCGACGTCCGCGGCCGCCTCGCGACCGGCACCGTCGTCCAGGGCGCGTTCTACGCCCCGCAATCCAAGAAGAAGTCCTGACCCCCAACGTGGAGCCTCCGATGACCGTCCCCGCCAACCTGCGCTACACCGCCCACGACGAGTGGATCGCCGTCGACGGCGACGTCGTCACGCTCGGCATCACCGACTTCGCCCAGGACCAGCTCGGCGAGCTCGTCCACATCGAGCTGCCTGCGGTCGGCAGCACCTACGCTGCGGGCGCGGCCGTCTGTGAGGTCGAGTCGGTCAAGGCCGTTGCCGAGGTCTACACGCCGGTCGGCGGCGAGATCATCGAGGTCAACGCCGACCTCGACGGCGACGAAGGCCAGATCAACGCCGACGCGTACGGCGCCTGGCTCGTGCGCATCAAGGTGTCCGACGCGTCGGGCCTCGACGGCCTGATGGACGCCGCGGCGTACAGCGCCAAGATCGGCTGACCCTGCCGCGCTCCTGCGCGCGGTCGGATACAGTCGGCGGCATGCTGCTTCCTCTGCTGCTCGCCGCCTGCGCCCCGATGCACCTGCCGCCGCCCTCCCCGGTGGCGGCGGTAGAAGCCCTGCGCCCCCGGTTGGACGCCGCCGACGCGGACTTGGCGCTGCAACGCCTGCGCGCCTACCTCGAGATCCCGAGCCTGACGCCGGCCGAAGGGGACGGGCAGGTTCGCGCGGTCGAACAGCTCGCGGCGTGGCTCGCCGAGGACGGCATCGAGGCCGAGGTCGACCGCTTCGCACCTGGCATGGCGAACCTCGTGGCCCGTCTGCCGGCGAACGTCAGCCCACCTTCGCCCGGCGAGGGTCCGTTGTGCTTGCTGAGCCACGTCGACGTGGTCCCGGCCGAGGCCGACCGGTGGCAGCACGCGCCGTTCGCGGCGGAGATCGACGAGGCCGGCTGGCTGCACGGACGCGGCGTGCTCGACATGAAGGGGATCGGCATCCTCGAACTTTCGGCGTTCCGTGAGCTGGCGGCGGCCGACGTCCCGCGGCGCCGCGACGTCGTGCTGCTCGCCGTGAGCGACGAAGAAGGCGAAAACGCGGGGGCGCGTCGGCTCGCGGAGCGGTGGTCGACGCTGGGGTGCGCCCACGTCCTCAACGAGGGCGGCATGGGCGTGCGGGGTGCGGTGGTCGACGACCTGACGACGTTCGGCGTCTCGACCACGGAGAAGGGGCACCTGTGGGCCCGTCTGGTGGCGCACGGCCCGCCCGGCCATGGATCGACCCCGCGCCCGGATGACGCGCCCGCGCGCCTGATGG
>JBEIFN010000449.1:0-2754 GCA_040382435.1 Alphaproteobacteria bacterium | reverse complement strand
GTTGCCATCGGGCGGACCGAAGCGGGCGTCGACGTCGATCTCGGTGTGCGGCGGCACCAAGTCGAAGACCTCGATCCGGTCGATGCCGACGGGCGTGCCGGCCCGGTGGTAGCGGGTCCAGGCGACGCTGGCGGCGAGCTGCATCGCGCTGTCGAGCGCGAGCGGGTCGATGGCGAACGCGGCGCGGTCGGTCGCTGGGGTCCACGTCGAGGGCTGGGTGCCGTGGACGCGCCCACGGATGAAGTCGTCGCCCACGGCGTCGAACGCGGTGATGCCCGCGAGGAGGGGACCGTGGAAGGTCGCCTCGGCGTAGAAGCGGTCGCGGTCGATCGGGGAGGGCGCGCCGCCCTCGCTGGCGGGGGGAACGGCGGCCGCGTCGCCCTCGAATGGGCGAATGCGTGCTTGGTACGCCAGAGACCGCTGCGGGCCCTGCCGGATGGTGGCGCGGTCGCCCTTGACCTCGACGCGCACGACGACCGGCGCGCGCACGGTGATCCCTTGGTACAGCGTGAGGTCGGTCAGGGCGTAGGGTGGGGGACACGCGGCGGCGGCGGCGATCAGGTCGGCTGCACCCGCGAGCGGGAACACGGGCACGCCCTGGACGGCGTGGTCGAGCAAGAACGGATCGGTTGCCGTGTCGAGCGTGCGATCGAAGCGCACGTGCCGCATCCGCGGTGGTGCTTGGCGCGCGAGCGTTCGGACGCCGACCACGCCGATCGCGCGCGTCAACGCGTCGAGACCCGCCTCGTCGCCGACGAAGTCGACGCCCTCGGAGCGCATCGTGGCCTGGACCGGGGCGGGGATGGACTGCGCCATCTCGGAGCTGCTCCACGGCCCGAACTCAGCGACGCACCCGCGGACCCCGACGGGCAGGTGTTCGATGAGCGCGGCGGCAGCGGCGTTGGCGGCGGCGTAGTGCGCCTGGTGACGGTTGCCGAAGCGGCCCGCGAGGCTCCCGACGACCACGACATCGCGCAACGAGGCGCCGGCCCCGCGCACGGCGTGGAGGAGGCCGTCGACCTTGATCCGACGCGCGGCGGCGCCGGTCTCGGGCGCGACCTTGGCCACGGCCCCGTCGGCGAGCGCGCCGGCGGCGTGGATCAGGACGGTCACGCCCTGACGAAGCAGCGCTGCCTTGGTGGCCGCGGCGTCGGTCACGTCTGCCGGGACGTGGCGCACGTTCGGGAACGCGGCGAGGACGGCGGCGTCCTGCGCGGCGGGTGCCGAGCGGCCGAGCAGCAGCACCGACTTGACGTCGGCGGCGACGCGCAGGCCGAGCTTCAGGCCGATGCCGCGGGTGCCGCCGGTGATCGCGACGACGTCGTCTGCCGTCAACGGGCGGCCAGCGTCGCCGTCGGGGACGAACGCGGTCACGTGCCGGCTGCGGCCGACCCAACGGGTCACGGTGGAGCGGTCGGAGGTGGACAGCTCACCGAACAGCGCCGCGGCGAGATCGGCGCGTTGCGTGATCCGGACATGCTTGACGAGCGCGTCGGGCCAGTCCGCGGCCAAGCTCGAGAGCGCGCCCGACAGGCCCGCGGCCCACGGGTCGTCGTCGTCGGAGAGGGCGACGAAGTGGCCGGCGAACGCGCTCGCTTCCAGCACGGCGGCGAGCGCGAGGACGTCGCCAGTCTCGTCGACGGGCTGTCCCTTGCCGGCGAGGACGGTGCGGACGCGCGGGGTGGCGGTCGGCCCGACCCAGACGACCGCGGCCGGCATCGGCGAGGGGAGCGAAGGGTCGCTGAGCGTGGAGACGCCGATCTCGGCAAGCTGGTGCCTCGCGGTCTCGACGGCGGCGGCGTCCGCGCCCGTGATCCACCAGGGCCCGGCGGGGACCTCGGCTGCGGGGACGTCACCGAGGGGTGCGGGCGTCCATACGGGACGCCACCCGAGGAGCGGCGCGTCGTCGTCGGCGACGGGTTGCGCGGTGCGCGGTCCGCCGCGGACGAACTGCACGAGCGTGTCGACCGTGGGGCTGTTCACCAGCAGGTCCTGCGGGATCCCGCCGACCTCGGGGAACGCCTCGGCGATGCCGGTGGCGAGGTCGCCCATCATCAGGCTGTCAAAGCCCAGGTCTTCGACGAGGCGGGCGCCGGGCCGGAGCGCGGCGGCCGGGTACGCGCTCACCTTGGCGACCACGCGGATCACCCGTTCGAGCGCGTCGTCTTGCGGGGCTGCCGCGGGCGTCGGTTCGGGGGCTGAGAGCGCGGCGGCGACGACGACGGGGCGTGGGGCCTGAACGACACCTTCGAACTTCAGCGGGCGCGTGACGACGTCCTTGATCGCCCAGTAGATCTCAGTGGGCAGGGGGGTCGGCGGCAACAACGCACGGCCGGCTTCGGCGTGCAACGCGTGCAGGTCGAGCGGCGCACCGGCGATCCACAGGGCGCCGAGGGTGTCGAGGAGGCTCCGGCCGCCGTCGTCGTCCTCGAGGCTCGCGAGGGTGAGGATGAGACGAGGTCCACCGGCGAGCGTACCTCGGGCGAAGCTGGCGAGCGGCCCACCGGCGCCCACTTGCAGCAGCACGTCCGCGCCCGCGTCCACGCACTGCTGGAGCGCGCCGGTGAAGATCACCGGGCTCGTCGCGTGGCGGTGGAAGACCTCGCGCGCGTCGTCGGCCGTCGTCCAAGCATGGTCGAGGATGCCGGAGGCGACGGGGAGGGTGGGGGTGGCAAACGTCAGATCGGCGCACAGCGCGGCGGCGTCGAGGCGGTCGAGGATCGGGCTATGGAACGCGTGGCTGACCTCGAGCGG
>JBEIFN010000448.1:0-2763 GCA_040382435.1 Alphaproteobacteria bacterium | reverse complement strand
CGACGCCGCCGCTGGAGGCGGGGGAGAAGCTGGGAGGCGAGGTCCCGTCGGTCGAGGCGGCCTCGGCGGACGCGGCGGCGGCGAGCCGCTTGGCGGGGACCGCTTGGACCGTGCTGCTTCCGACCGTCCGCGTCGGCGCGAACGAGCGCGTCACCAACGCGGCCGGGTTCGGGCCGTCGGCTTTTGCGTCCGCCAGCGTGAGCGTGGACTGGTCGCTCGGGGCCGCGCCCGTTGCTGGGCTTCGGGCCCGGCGTGCCGACGCGGCGACGGCCGAGGCATTGCTGGCGCAGGCGCGGCTGGACGCTGCGTTGGAGCGGGCCGACGCCCTCGATCGGCTGATCGCGGACCGGGCACGCTACCAAGCGGCGGCCGCTGAAGCGCGGGCGGCAGCGCTGCGTTGGCGCGACGCGGAGCAGCAGCGCGCGCTCGGGACGGCGACGCCGCTGGCGACGGCGCAAGCGGCGCAGCGTCACCTTGTCGCGCAGGCCGCCGCGATCGGTGCGCAAGCCGACGCCGCAGCGGCTGAGGCCGACCTCCGCCTGCTCTTGGGGTGGCTGCGATGAGCGCCATCGGTCTCGGCTTGGCGGCGGGCCCTTGGTACCGACGCGCCTGGGTCATGGGTCGGGTAGGCGTCACGATGGCGCTGGCCGACCGCGCTCGGTTCGTCGGTACCGTGCTGGGCGTGGTGTTCTCGGTCGTGCTCGCCGTTCAGCAGCTCGGCATCCTGTTCGGTCTGCTCCAGAAGAACACGATGTTCGTCGATCACGCGGGCGCGGACGTTTGGATCGCGCCGCCAGGGGCCGAGCTGTTCGTCCCGGGGCAGTCGATCTCCGAGACGGCGCTTCGGGTCGCCCGCGTGACCGAGGGGGTCGCGGTGGCCTCTCCCCTCGTGGCGACCGGGGGATCGGTCAAGCGACCCGATGGGGGGAGCGAGGGCGTCACCTTGGTCGGGACGGACACGTCGACGTGGCTCGGTGGGCCGTGGAACCTGGTGGCGGGTTCGCGCGACGCGCTCCGCGCGCCCGACACGCTGGTGTTCGAAGAGGCCGAACGCGAGAAGTACGGCTCGATGAACCTTGGCTCTCGGCGTGAGGTCAACGGGCGGCTGATGACGGCCGGCGGCTTCACGTGGGGCCTGTTGCCGTTCGGTCCTCCGTATACTTTTGGCGACATCGACACCGTCCGCGAGCTGGCGGGCGCACCTGGAGGTCGCGTCGACTTCGTCCTCGTCACCGTGTCGCCGGGGCACACGCCCGACGAGGTGGCGGCGGCGCTGTCTCGATCGTTGCCCGATCTGACGGTGATCACGACGACGGCGTTCCACGATCGCATCGTGAGCACGCTGTTGCGGGAGCAGCTCGGCGTCTCGTTCGGCACCTCGACCTCGTTCGGCCTCTTGATCGGCCTCGTCGTCGTCGCGCTCTCGATGTTCTCGTCGGTCATCGACAACCTGCGGGAGTTCGGGACGCTCAAGGCCGTGGGTTGTACGAACGGGGATCTCACGGTCCTCGTCCTCTCGCAGTCGGTGTTGTTCGCGGTCGTGGGTAGCTTGACGGGGCTGTTCCTCGCGACCGGCATGGCCTCGGGCATCCGGTCGGCCCAGCTCGCCGTCATCGTCCCCACGTGGCTGGTGGCTTCGGTGCCGGTGGTGATGCTGACGATGTGCTTGATGGCGAGCGTGCTGGCGCTCGGTCGCGTTCGACGGCTGGAGCCGGGGATGGTGTTCCGATGAGCGCGGTCGTCGAGGTCCGCGGTCTGACCAAGACCTTCGGCTCGGGGAGCACGGCCTGGCAGGCGTTGCGGGGCGTCGATCTCGACGTCGATGCGTCCGAGTTCTTGATGCTCGTGGGGCCCTCGGGCAGCGGCAAGACGACGTTGTTGTCGATCTTAGGCTGCGTGCTCCGCGCGACGTCGGGCCAGGTGCGGTTGTTCGGGGAGGACATCACCGGCTTGCCGGAGCGGGCGCTGCCCCACCTGCGGTTGTCCAAGCTCGGCTTTGTGTTCCAAGGGCACAACCTGATCGCGGCGCTGCCTGCGCGGGACAACGTCGCGCTGGTGTCCGAGCTTCGCGGCGTCGGCCGTCGTGCCGCGCTCGAAGAAGCCGATGCCTTGCTGTCAGCGGTCGGACTCGACGGCAAGCAAGGGAGCCTCGCGGCGCAGCTCTCCGGGGGACAGCGTCAGCGGGTGGCGATCGCGCGCGCGCTGATCGGTTCGCCGCCGCTGCTGCTCGCCGACGAGCCGACGGCCGCGCTGGACGCAGCCAGCGGGCTCGCAGCTGTCGAGCTGATCAAGAACCTCACCCGCGAGCGCGGCACCACCGTGCTCTGCGTCACCCATGACCCGCGCATCTTCGGGTACGCGGACCGCATCGTCTCGATCGAGGACGGCCGCATCGTGCCCACGTCAGGAGCTCACCCATGAACCCGTGGCCTTGGCGGCGCGCGCTCGCCGCACTCGTCGCCGTCGCAATGACCGTGGTGGTCCTGCGCGGTGTCTTTGCACCCTCGCCGACGGTGCCTCGCGCGACCGATGTCGCCGAGGCCGCCGAGGAGGTGGTGCCTGCGGACGGCGGCGTCGACGAACGGGTCGTCCGTCCCGAAGGCGACTGGGTGAGCGGCAACGGCGTGGTGGAGCCCGCCGATCGTGAGCTCCGGCTGGCGGCCGCCGTGCCGGGCCGTGTCGCCGAGATCGCCGTCACGGAGGGGCAGCGCGTCGCGGCCGGTGACGTGCTGATTCGGCTGGACCAGGAGCTGGAGGCGGCGG